>JASJDX010000605.1 GCA_030064975.1 Pleurocapsa sp. MO_192.B19 | reverse complement strand
GATTTACATGGTTCCTCAGTTAGTTCCCAATTGACTTTAATCTCTCAAACAACTGCTGTTACTTGATTCTATCTTCTTTATTTCCTTTATTGTTTCTCAAATAAGCGAACCGTGAGTTGTGATTGAAAACTACGACCAAGATAGTGACAACCTATGGCGTAAAGTCACTGCCCTACCCATACCAGCTAACGATTCAGAACCAGAAAAAATTATCACCTTGTTTGGCGATTTGGAGCAAAAGAATGAATCTTATGCAACCCAAGACCAAAACCCAGGTATCTGTTTGACCATCGATTTACTGCAAGAAAATACAAAAGCAATCTTAGAGGATCTGCCCTCTAATAGTTTTCCAAGCTTATTACCAGTCATATCTGAAAGCCGTCAGCTAGGGGCAATTGCAACTGATAATGTTTTGTATGATAACTATGCTGACCATGCTGACGACTCCACGAGGGGCGTGATAGCCTACTGGCCAATGAATGGGAAGAATGGGAATGAGATTAGCGATCTCGCAGGCAACTACAAAGGGACTTTAATAGGGAATGCCAAATTGGAAATAGTGAATGATTTCCCCATTATTGGTTCTAGAAAAGTGTTACAGCTCGATGATAATGGTGATTATGTTGAATTTGCTGACGAAAACGCAAATTTTGGCCAATTTGGGACAAGAAACTTTAGCATTGGACTATGGTTCAGAACTACGGAGTCTTCTGGCACACTAATGCTAGGTGATGGTGCTAAAAGTAATTATTGGCGAATTATCCTTAAGGATGGATTCGCTAGATTTGGTTTTAACGCTGGTGACTTTTCAGGCAATCCTGGTAGTAGTTCACCTGCAACAGTTAATGATGGTAATTGGCATCATTTAACTGCTATACGTGACGACGGGCGATCTGGAAAGTTATATCTCGATGGTGTCTTAGTTGATGAATTTAGATATGGTGGCGATCGAACAGAGATTGGTGGGGTATCAAAAGTTTTCATTGGCAAAAATCAAAATACAGACTATTTCCACGGTCAAATTGCTGAAGTCACTATTTGGGATGTAGTTATTAGTGCCGAGCAAATCTCTAATGCTTCAATTCCATTCACCCCATTAATAACAGAAAACATATCTGGATCTCATGTTTCGGTCACAGGAATCGACAATCAACCAGGGTGGTTCACTTTCGATAATGGAGACGAAGCTTTTCTAGCTTTTCCTCAACAAGCTAATGGTTTCCAACAGATTGACGATAGCTTAAAGACAGTTACTCAAGATGGTGAAATCACGCTGTCCTATAATGGTTCTGATATTTCTAATCTAGAACAGCTAAAATTTAGCTTCAGCAGACTATCCACCTCCACTATTCGACAATTAAGTCAAAAAATGTTGGTGGGGGGTTTGGATAATTTACTGACCCTCGATTCCCAACTCACACCTGAATTAAATTTCGCTCGCTTCTCTCCTTCGGATTTTGTTAATTCTCCTCACAACAGTCAATTAGATTTTGATGGTCCTTTAGGAATTTACTTCTGGGAAATATTTTTCCACATTCCCTTTTTGGTTGCCAACACCTTAAACTCCAACCAACGGTTTGAAGAAGCTCAGAAATGGTACCACTACATTTTCAACCCGACAAATCCTACTGAACTCGATCGGGAAGCTGAATCTAATCTAGATCGCTTTTGGCGTTTTCTCCCCTTTAGAGGTAATACCCTACAAAAACTAGAAGGCATATTAAGTAACGATGCTGCAATTGATGCTTACAACAATAATCCTTTCGACCCCCACGCGATCGCTCGGTTGAGAATTGGTGCTTACGAAAAAGCGATCGTCATGAAATACATTGACAACTTGCTCGACTGGGGAGATTTGTTATTTGCCCAAGATAACCGAGAATCCATCAAAATTGCTCTAGATATGGCAGTGGCAGCCCAAAGTGCTTACCAATACGAAATCAATAACAACGATACTTTTATTAACTTCGCTTATTGGGACAGCTTGAAACAAGGATTGCTAGCTGGAGAAAGTTTAATGTTAAGTTTAAACCAAATGGAGAAAGCCTACATGGAGGGTAACTCCCGTAGTTTTGAAATTGAGAAAACTATCTCCCTACGACAACTAAATCTCTTGGCTTTCCAACAATTGAAAGAAACAGGAACATGCGAATTTGAATTGAACGAACAACTTTTTGACCTCGACTTCCCTGGTCATTACGCTCGTCAAATCAAAACCATTGCTGTTTCTATTCCCGCAGTTGTCAGTCCCTATCAAAACATCAGCGCCACCTTAACCCAAACCTCTAACAAGACACTGCTAAAACCCAATGCTGATGCAGTCAAATTTTTACTTGGAGAAACCGAAGAAATTCCCGATGCATCTACTCTAAGAAATAATTGGCGAAGCAATCAAAAGATTGCTATTTCCAAGGCAGATATGGATAATGGTTTGTTTGCGCTAAATTTTTTCGCGGATACCCGCTACTTTCCCTTTGAAGGCACAGGTGCGGTTTCTACCTGGGAACTCAGTTTACCTAATTTACCTAAACAAACCAATCGCATTAATTTTGACACCATTTCTGATGTGATTATTACCTTGAGTTACACCGCTTTAGATGGAGGAGATCAATTTAGGCAAGAGCTCCCCAAAGTCACCAAAGAGCTCACCCGTTTAGATGTGAAAAAATGTTCCTTTGAAGCTTATTATTTCAACCTCAAACAAGCATTTCCAGATGAATGGCATACTTTTATGAATCCAGAGGAAGACACGGATTCACAAAAGTTGAAATTTCACATTTCACAAGAGATTATTGCACCTCATATCAAAAAAGATCCCCATCCCCAACTTAAAGAGATAATCTTTAAACTTGATGCTCCTGATGTGTTATCACCTTTGGAGTTTGTCACGATTAAGATTGGGGAAAATGAGATCTTTTTTAATGAGAATGATAATTTAATTGAGGAAAATGTTCCTGACGAGTGGTTTGGGGACTGGGAAATTGATTTTGACTTAACTAAAGTGCCTGACCGTTTGAAAAAGGATGGATTCCTAAATCCTGAAATTGTCAAGAATATCGAATTAATCTTGATTTACGAAGGGCAAATACTCTGGGACACGCTTTTCTGACCAATTCAGTTGCAAGCCTAATTTAAAGCTTAAAAGGAGTCTTTCGGTATTATGGGGCAAAATGTGGCGATCGCTACATTTTGCCTGGTTACCAGAGATGGACTTTCACTTAGAGGTTGTCTGAGAAGTATAAATAATTACCTCAACGCCCCCTAAATCTCCCGCCCCTCCCTAACCCTCCCCAATTTTGGGGAGGGAACAAATGGTCTCCCCCAAGCATGGGGGAGATTAGAGGGGGCTGGGACTTTTAACTCTTCTCCCCCCAAACTTGGCGAGCGACCCTGCGGAATTCATAATCCGCAAAGGAATGCGCGAGTGGGGGGCTGGGGGGGCAAAATCAACAATTTGAATGTATAAAAATAACTTTTCAGATGTCCTCTTAGATAAGCTCTTGAATCTACCAAATGTGACGGTTTCACTTGTTATCAACAAGAAGGTTTTAATATTTTACAAGAGAAACTATTAGCTTGCCTATTTTAATAAGTTTTGCTTATCTAAAAGGAGGAGAATACATCAAGCCTCCATCAGTAGACAAGGCGTTAAGACCTCTCTCTAGTCCAAAAGGTTTACCGATATGGCGTTCATAAACTTCACCGTAATTGCCAACGTGCTTAATAACTCTTACAGTAAAATCGTTAGATAATCCCAAACTTTCGCCTAATTTGCCTTCTAAACCCAAAAAACGTCTTATTTCTGGATTGTTTGTCTGAAAAAAGCTGTCTATATTTTGCGAATTAATGTCTAATTCTTCGGCTCGAATCATGGCATAAGTTACCCATTTGACCACATCAAACCATTGAGGTTGTCCATTAGCTATCAAAGGGCCTAAGGGTTCTTTAGAGAGAACTAAATCCAAAACTTTGTGTGTGTCGGGATTAGTCAAACTAGCACGACGGACAATTAATTGAGAGCGATCGCTGGTGACAGCATCACAGTTTTTTTGTTCGTAAGCACTGTACAATGCGTCTGTCTCTTCAAAGACAACAGGAGCATAATTTAGGTTTTGTTTTCGCATTTGTTCAGTTAAATTCTGCTCATTAGTAGTTCCTAATAAGACACAAACAGATTTACCATCTAGATCTTCTAATCTTTCGATGTTACTAGCTTCACCAACCAATAAACTCTGACCATCGTAAAAGGTTGTGGGAGTAAATTCCAGACCAACAGAAGTATCACGGCTCAATGTCCAGGTAGTATTACGACTCAATAAATCTACTGCCCCTGACTGTACGGCAGTAAAACGCTCCCCTGTATTGAGTTCACGATATTCTATTTTAGTAGGATCATCAAATAAAGCTGCGGCTACTGCTCGACACAGATCTACATCTATTCCAGAATAATTACCTTGCTCATCTACCGCACTAAATCCAGGTAATTGACCGTTTATACCACAAAACAGACTACCACGATTTTTTACCATAGCAAGACGATCGCGCTTGTGGAGCAAGTCCGCAGGACTCAACGTACTCTTCGGGTAATCGTTTGAGTTAACAATTTTTTGTTCTAGCTGATTGTTATTGCTTTGTGCATTGGTATTTTTGCTATTACAGCCCCCACTAACATTTATGAGCATTAATGCCAGCAATAAAGGAATAAATTTTTGTGGTAAATTTTGTTTTAAAGTTATCCAGTCTGACATTCTTGAGATTCACAATTTTGTGCTAACTAATAGAATTTATTAATTCATTTTTTACCGAAAGGGAGGAGAATACATTAATCCTCCATCTCTCCATAAGGCATTTTGCCCTCGTTTTAAACCAAAAGGCTGACCAATATTGCGTTCATATATTTCTCCATAGTTGCCGACGTGTTCAATAATTCTGACAGTAAAATCATTAGCTAGTCCCATATCTGCACCTAAGTTACTATCAAGCCCTAAAAAACGATTAATTTCAGCATCTTGACTATTTTTGTAAGTATGAATATTTTCGGAATTAATGTCTAATTCTTCGGCTTGAATCATGGCATAGGTTACCCATTTGACTACATCAAACCATTTAGAGTCTTTATTAACCAAGACAGGAGCTAAAGGTTCTTTGGAGATTATCTGCGGTAGAATTATATGCTCTTTTGGGTTAGCCAATAGTGTTTTACGAACAACTAATTGAGAAATATCTCCCGTGATAGCCTGGCAAAGATTGTATTCATAAGCATTATATAAAGATTCCGGGTTGGGTAATGCTAGAGGCTTATAGTTAATTCCCAATTGACTCATGCGATCGCGTAAATTGTTTTCGCTAGTGGTTTTTTCGACGACGCAGATCGATTTATCTTGCAAGTCAGTAAGATTTTTAATCTTATCAGCCTGATTAACCATTATTCCCTGACCATCATAAAAAGTAGTAGGAGTAAAATCTAAGCTACTGTCAGTATCACGACTAAGAGTTTGAGTTGTGTTGCGACTAAGTAAATCAATCTCTCCTGCTTTAAGAGCAGTCAACCTTTCTTCTGCGTTTAAGTTACGAAATGTGACTTGATTGGGATCGTCAAATAAAGCTGCGGCTACTGCACGACAAATATCCACATCGATACCTGCATACTTGCCATCTGAATTTACAAAACTAAAGCCTGGTAGTTCACCATCGATACCACAAATCAAACTTCCCCTTTGTTTGACAATATCTAGATAACTTTCGTCTGATGTCTCATCATTATTTGAGGCAATAGTCTGATTTATTTGGTTGGCGCAAGTACCTAAAGACACGAGTAACATTCCTAGGAGGAAAAAAAAACTATATTTTTGTTGCCAAGTTACTCTGCTGGACATAACACTAATGGGGTTTATTATACATAGATTTAGTCTAATATTTATTTAGTATTGTCAATTCTCAAGATTAATCATTTTCATTTCTCTTAGCTAAATCTAAAGCCGCTATTTTTTGGGCTGCACTTTGTAACTGTAAAAC
>JASJDX010000604.1 GCA_030064975.1 Pleurocapsa sp. MO_192.B19 | reverse complement strand
AACGGTGATGCTATGGGATGTCGCTACAGGTCAAGTCTTAAGAATTTTCCAGGGACACAACAATCAGGTGCTTTCAGTTGCCTTTAGTCCTGACGGTCGAATGCTGGCGAGTGGTAGTGAAGATCGAACGGTGATGCTATGGGATGTCGCTACAGGTCAAGTCTTAAGAATTTTCCAGGGACATAGTGATGTAGTCTTTTCAGTTGCCTTTAATCCTCAAGGAAAGATATTAGCCAGTGGCTCTCTCGATCGGACAGTTAAATTGTGGAACATTTCCACTGGTGAGTGTTTTAGAACTTTAGAGGGGCATACAAATTGGGTTTGGTCTGTCGCTTTTAGTTCTAACGGTAAATTACTGGCAAGTGTTAGTTCCGATCAAACTCTGAAGTTATGGAATATTAACACTAGTAAATATTTCAAAACTTTGTCGGAAAATACAGGTATGTTACAATCAGTAACTTTTAGTCCAGATAGCCGAACGATAGCTAGTAGCTCTCAAGATTATACAATCAAGCTGTGGGATGCTATTACTGGTCAATGCTTCAGTACTTTGCCAGGACATACAAGTAGAGTTTGGTCTGTTGTTTTTAGTCCTGATGGTAAAACTTTAGCAAGCGGTGGCGAAGATGAGACGATTAGACTGTGGAATGCAATAACAGGTGAATGTTTTAAAATTCTAAAAGTCAAAAAACCCTATGAATGCATGAACATTATGGACATTAAAGGATTAACTGAAGCGACTATTACTACACTGAAAGTGCTGGGAGCTACCAACAGATAGGTCAGTGATAATAGGTGTTCGCTTTCAGTTAGAGTCACTTGCAAAATCGTTGATTTTTCTGTTCCTACCAACCGCCACATATCGCTGCGATTTTCTTCGACCAATCCTTCTCCCTTTAGTAGTTCTTTAAGGCATTGGCTAACAACGGCTAAATCTATGCCTAGCTCTATAGAGATTACAACGAAGTTGCACCACTGGTGGTAACACCTGCTTTGATTTTGCCGAATTTTATCCCTAAAATTAACAGAAGCAGAATTTAGAAACCAGGATGACTAAGATCGCTTGGCAACCCTCGCTCAAATTCCTCGATCAAAATCCCATCTAAACCAATCTCAATCCCGAAGTCATTTAAAACTTCGAGGCTATTCTCAACGTGCTTGATTTCAATCATAGTTGCATTTTTCATTTTGATTCTCCTTAATTTTCTAGTTAAAAACGCTCAACCTGGGAATACCAGGACGAGAAGCCCGCGTTCTGTTGCTTAGCAACGAACGTCGGGAGTTGTGTCACTTTGAAATAGTAATTTACAAATGTTGGAAGTTATTCTCGATTTTCAATTCGATGCGAGTTAGGTAATATCAGTTTTTACCTAGAGACACATCTGTAACTCTTAGCGGTTCTAAAATCTGCTGAAGTTCTTTATCCGATATATAGCCTTCGGTAGGTGGGCTAAAGCACATCAGTGCGGTTTCATAACAGGCAACAGCTATACGGGTACGTTCTTTAGCAGAAAGCCCTGCCACCATTCCTACTGTCTCTTCTGCATGATCGACATCAGCACCAACACTACTATGTACGCGCAGGTTACGAGTAGCATTAATTCTTGAGGGTAGTATTGCTTCTACTTTGTCGATATAGTCTTTTTTAATACCCGTCGCTAGACGTTCCATCGTATAGGAATAGCCTACGCAATCAATTGGATTTGAGTTCCGCACGCTGCGAGTAAAGTAATCTATCAAAGCCACCGCAGCAGGAGGAACGAGTTGGTCTACTACAGCTTCAGCTTCGTATCCCATTGATTCTATATCGCGCAAAGCAAGTCTATCGTGTCCCTTCTCCTCATCGGCTGTTTGTGCTGCCCACTCCGCTAAACCAGTTTGACCAATCAATAAAAAACCCATGTAAGCTTCCTCCATCAGTTCTGAGGTTGGATTACACAGATGATAAGCACCAGCCAGTCGCCAAATCCAGCGTGTAGCAGTCAAAGCGGGAGGTCTTATATTTGACATGGTTGCATACTTAGCAGCAGCGATCGCTCCGTCTAATAACTTCCTAGTGGTAGCAATGTTGCCAGCACCTTCCATCGGTTGAGAAAAGCGATCGCCTTTCTTGGAATTGGGATTACAGAGCCAAGCACGATCTTCGGTTGCTACGACTACTTTGTCTGGTGCAATCTGCGCCCATTCAATACCAGTTAAATTGGAGTGTGAAATCTTTTGATATTGCATTTGTTTGTCAGATTGAAAATGAATATGTAAAAACTAAAGTGCGATCTCGATTAACTTTAAAGTCGACATTTTTATTGCTGTAACTAGTTCAGGACTTTTTACTTAACTTTAGTGGTTCAAGGATTTGCTGAAGTTCTTTATCTGATATATAGCCCTCGGTAGGTGGACTAAAACACAACAGTGCAGTTTCATAACAGGCGACAGCTATACGAATACGGTCTTTGGCAGTAAGTCCTGCCACCATTTCTACTGTTTCTATATTTGCACCAGCACTACTAGAACATCAAGTTTGAATTGAGGGATAAAGTCGCTTGAGTTTGATGCGAGCATCTGCGCTGGTAAATCGCCAATCAACAGAACGAGATTTTTGATTTCGCTCTTTTTCCCAAGCAGCAATTTCTAGTTTAAGAGTATCTTGGTCAGGAAGACGGCGATTAAGACACTGACGATTTACAACACTAAGTTCAATCTCTGCCATATTTAACCAACTACCGTGTTTAGGGGTATAGTGAAACTCCAATTTGTCTAAAATTCTTTTAGCTTCTTTTGGCTCAAAAGCTTTATATAAAGATGCTTTGACATGAGTATTTAATTGGTCTTGAATCACTCCAATTTTGTTAGCTTGAGGATAACGCTCATCTACCAAATATTTCATTTGATGAGCATAATCAATTGCCGTCCTGCGAGCGGTCACTTCGACGTGTCTCCAACCTGTTAAAGGTTCAAAAAACATAAACAGATTAGCCACTCCATTGCGTTCGTATTGATAGTCATAACGCATCTTATTTCCAGGTTCTGCTTGAATAGGTTCGCGAGTTTCTTTGACTAACTGTTTGCAGCTTTCATCAAAACAGATCCAAGGATTTTTTTCCTCATAAGGACGTTGATAAATATCTAAAACATTTTCCATGCAGCAAACAAATTCTGCATTTGATTTTGGGGGAATTACCCAGGATTCATTGAGCCAAGGTTTAAGTTCGTTTTTTTTAAAGTTTGTCTAATGGTTTCTGTTGATACTTGTTCGACGTAGTTCAGTTCAACCATTTTGTCCGCCAACATTTGAAGTGTCCAATTGCTCTTTCCTGTTGGAGTTTTGCTACAAGCGATCGCGATTAAATAAGCTTCCTTTTCGCCATCAATTATTTTCCGACGACGTTTTTTTTGCTCTCTTCGACTTAAAGCTGATTCAATACCTTCTTCCACAAATCTTTGTCTTATTCTCTCTATGGTGGCATGACCAATATCTAATGACTGACTAATCTGACTATCTGTCCATCCCCCTTCTTTTTGATTGATATCTGCTTTGAGCAAAACTCTGGCATGATTCATCTTATATGCCGCAATTTTCCCTTTTTTAGTCAACTGTTTGAGGAAATTTCTTTCTGACGGTGTGAGAGATACTATATATTTCTTCTTGGGCATTCTTTTTCTTTCTCTTCTTTTACCTTCACATTACCTTTTTTTTATTCCTCAAAACAAACTTTATGACCTAGTAGTGCTTAGTAAAGTCAAAAACTTAACTCCAGACCTACTTGCTGAGGAAATGTTTGCTGAATTTTAATCAGCATTAGATTACCAATAACAACTAGGCTAAGGTTGACAATCATTGTTAGTGCATTAAATAAAGTCGGCTTTCTGCGAAGCTTCGACAGACCCAGAGGTTCTTAATCATACCTTCATGTACCAACGCCGAAAATTGAAGACTATAAAAACCATACAATTACGATCAGGAAGAGAGATGCCCATACTCGGACAGGGAACATGGCGCATGGGAGAAAAAGCTGACCAAAAAAAAGCTGAAATATATGCTTTACGTTTGGGAATAGATTTGGGGATGACTCTAATCGATACTGCTGAAATGTATGGAGAAGGTGGTGCAGAAAAGGTAGTGGCAGAAGCAATTTCAGGTCGTCGAAAAGAAGTATTTTTGGTGAGTAAAGTTTATCCTTTTAACGCTAGTTATCAAGGTGTAATCAATGCTTGCGATCGCAGTTTATCTAGACTCAAAACAGACTATTTAGATTTATATTTACTACATTGGCGCGGCTCAATTCCTTTAGCAGAAACCTTAAAAGGATTACAACATCTAAAACAAGTAGGAAAAATATTAGATTACGGCGTAAGTAACTTCGATGTCGATGATATGGAAGAAATTATGTCGTTATCTGGGGGAGATGATGTTGCTACTAATCAAGTGCTATATAATTTGATGCGTCGCGGTATCGAATGGGATTTACTTCCCTGGTGCAAACAGCGCAATATCCCCATAATGGCTTATTCTCCTGTAGAACAAAGAGCTTTTGTAAATCGTTCGGAGTTAAAGGCGATCGCTTCAAGACACAACGCTACCCCAACTCAGATCGCTCTTAACTGGCTGCTGCGTCAGGATAATGTTATTTCGATTCCTAAAGCTACAAATCCCAATCATGTTAAGGAAAACTTTGCTGCTTTAGATATCAATCTTAATGAAGCAGATATCCAAGAACTCGATCGCGCTTTTAAACCACCAAGTCGTAAGATGTCATTAGCAATGAGATAATTTGATCTTGCTAAATGGCAATAATTCTAAACAAATGTTCCGAAAAACTATAAAACTTCTCGTTTTAAATATGGTTGCAAGACATCAGGTACTTTAATTGTGCCATCTGGTTGTTGGTAGTTTTCTAAAATTGCCGCCATAGTACGACCAACCGCCAATCCTGAACCATTTAAAGTATGTACGTATTGTGTACCTTTCTTTCCTGCTTGTTTAAAGCGAATATCGGCCCTACGAGCCTGAAAATCTCTACAATTAGAACAGCTAGAGATTTCGCGATACATCCCTGCCGAGGGCAACCACACCTCAAGGTCATAGCATTTTGCTGCCCCAAAACCAATGTCCCCTGTACATAGTTCTAAAATACGGTAGGGCAATTTTAAAGCTCGGAGTATTGCTTCAGCGTTTTCTACCAAAGTTTGATGTTCTGCCTCAGAAGTTTCTGGGACAACCACCTTGACTAATTCCACTTTATTAAACTGGTGTAATCTAATTAAACCCCTAGTATCTCTACCTGCGCTGCCTGCTTCTCTTCTAAAACAAGGAGTATAGGCGCAATGACGAATTGGTAATTCCGTATCTTCTAAAATTTCGTCCCGATACAGATTAGTAATAGGTACTTCGGCGGTGGGAGTCAGCCACAAATCATCATTACTGCATTTAAAGCTGTCTTCAGCAAACTTGGGTAACTGGCTTGTACCCTGCAAAGAATCGCTGTTAATCAAGACAGGAGGCATGACTTCTGTATACCCAGCATCAATTTGAGTATCCAGCATAAAGCTAATCAAAGCTCGTTCTAATGCTGCCCCTGCCCCCACTAAATTAACAAAGCGACTTTGAGCTACTTTTACCGCCCGCTTAAAATCTAGAATGCCTAATTTCTCGCCAATTTCCCAGTGAGGCAGAATATTCTGATTATCGGGGATATATTCATCACCCCAGCGTTTAATTTCAACGTTATCATCTTCACTTTTGCCAAGGGGAGTCGAATCATCGGGTAGATTAGGTAATTCTAATAAAAGAGCCTCTATTTTGGCTTTTAATGCTTTTTCTTGGGGTTCTAATTTGCTTAACTTAATTTTTATTTCATTTCCTTCGTTTTTTAGCTGAGCGATCTCTTCCCCTTTAGGATCGCAACCACCACCAATTTTTTTGCCAATCAGTTTACCAATTTCGTTGCTCCTTGCGCTGAGTTGACTGCGGTTGCTCTCTAGTTCTCTGGAAGCGCGATCTAATTCCACAATCGGTTGA
>JASJDX010000603.1 GCA_030064975.1 Pleurocapsa sp. MO_192.B19 | reverse complement strand
CCAGAATGCCAGAGACAATCAGAAGTAGACTTCATTGAAACCTTTTCTAATTGGGGATATGAGCCTCGATTGATTTGGTGAGCAGTGGTGATAATGGCACTAGTCGCAGCCTGACGGAACACCTGAGTCAGACGCACAACGGGAATTTCTTTTGAAGCGATTAAATCTTTGAGGACATTCCCTGGGCCCACAGAGGGTAACTGATCTATATCTCCAACCATCAACAATAAACAATCCTTGGGTATGGCTTTGAGGAGAGAATGGGCCATAAACAAATCCACCATGCTAGATTCATCCACCACGATCGCACTGCAATTAAGCTGATTATCTAAGTTTCGTTTAAAACCCATTTTACTTGGGTCAAATTCCAACAAGCGGTGTAGGGTTTTTGCCTCAATGCCAGTCATTTCAGATAGTCGTTTAGCTGCTCTCCCAGTCGGTGCAGCACAGGCAATCTTCTTACCCATAGCTTTCCAGAGAGTGACGATAGTACGAACTGTGAAGGTTTTTCCCGTACCAGGGCCACCTGTCAGAATCATCACCTTTTCTCTGGCTGCCGTCTCGACTGCTTGGAATTGTTGGGGTGATAGTTGAATTCTATTGGCAGTGGTAAACCTGTTTATCCAACTTCTTACGCGATTGGCAAAGCCACTGCCCGAAGGGCAATCGCTATCTACATCATGTTTGGTTTCTAACTTCTGTTGTAGTAGTTTGGCTAGATGCCGTTCGGAGTGGAAAAAGGTGGGTTTGTAATAGAGTATTTCATTATCTAATTCTCTGACTAACTGTGCTTCTGTGACCATTTCTGAAAGAATAGCAGCGATTGCCTTCGGCAGTGCGCTTCCGCGCAATCGCCCGTTCCTCTGCTTGATGTTCCTCTGTCGTCAGTAGCTCTTTGGTGAAGGGAATAATCTGACTTTCAGGTAGATAACAATGACCGTCCTCGCTAGCTTTATCCAAGATATGAAGCACGCCAGCCCGATAGCGAAACTTTGACGAGGGAGACACCCCCACATTAACTGCAATCTTATCTGCTGTGAGAAAGCCAATCCCAAAGATATCGATCGCGAGTTGGTATGGATTGGTTTTGACTGTAGCGATTACGCTCCGCGTACTGGCGGAGCCAATCGCACTATCTCCATACTGTTTATAGATCTTGACGGCGTAGGTAGTAGAGACACCATGACTGGAGAGAAAAATCATCACTTCCTTGATTGATTTCTGCTCGTCCCAGGTACGAGAAATCATCGCGATCCGTTTCTTAGCAATCCCTGGAACTTCCGATAGACGGTGAATCTGGTTTTCGATGATGTCTAAAGTCTCTAAACCAAAGTGGTTTACTATCCTACGTGCGGTCACTTTGCCTATGCCCTTAATCAAACCGCTACCCAAATACTTCTCAATTCCCGTCAGCGTGGCTGGTTTAGTCTCCTGATATTTAACCACCTGAAACTGCGAACCGTATTGGGGGTGTTCCGTCCATGTTCCCTGAAGTTGTAACGTCTGTCCTGCTTGGATGTTGGCAAAACTGCCCACTACAGTGATTAACTGCTTGACATTACCAGTATTCAATCTGGCAACCGTATAGCCAGACTCTTCAGAGTGAAAGGTAATCCTCTCGATAACTCCAGTCAAAGATGATAGCGGTGCAGCAACACTTGATGATGTCATAGAACGCCTGTTCTGAGCCCCAATTTAATAGCCAGTTTACAGTATTGATTACTTCTACTTATTGATACTATAAAAATGTATTTGTCAAATAAACTTTACAAAACTTAAGAATATTTGTTACATTAATTTACATAGAGAAGTAAACAACAAACAAACAACTATGTATACCACTACTCAACTAGACAACGGAACTCTTAATAATTACGCAGTCGAACCCAAGATGAATTATGCCGAGTATCCCAGTCTTTACGAACAAAAGCGTTACATCAAGCAAGCTGCGATCGCTACCTTCTTGGTTTCTGCATTAGTATTTATTTCCTTTGTCGTTAGCTAACTCTTAACAATCGGATAAAGCCAAGCCACTGCCATTAATTTAGACAACAACTTTTAGTTCATTCTTATTTAATTGAGGTTTAGAAAACACCATGTTTGCACCTATCGTAGTTCTGGTTCGCACTTGTCTCGGTCAAGCTAAATTTAATCAACTTCGCGGTAAGGGAATCGCTCTTCACTCTCAGGTTATTACGGCAGTTTGTAATCGCTTCGGTATCGAAAGAACAACTAGACAAAACCTAATTAGAACTGCTCGCGACAATGGCAAAAAGTTAGGTTTTCTTGCTTAAAATTTCTTCTCTAGTCAACATCAACTCTCCTACTCGACCTTGGCATAATAAGCCGAGGTTTTTTACTGATCTTGTATTTATTGGTTACTTAAATACCAATAAGGGGGAGATCTAGCGAAGATACTGTTGGCAAATGTACTACAGGCAATCTTACACAAGGTATTACTAATAACTGAAGTTAAGATTTTTCGTCATTGTATTACGAATAATTTCACTAAAGATTACTTTCGCCAACAGTATCAGCGAAGCTGTCACCCGGGGCAATCTAGCCTGAAAATCTTACAGGGTATAGGTTTCCCACTCAGGATTTGAAAAAATAGCGATGGCCTCCGTGTTACCTTGGTCGCTATACCGCAAAAAGATAGTCGTACTAAAGTGCGTCCAATATAGATGAAACCTCAACCGTTAATCACTGTGCATAATGTATCTTCAAGCCGCAATTGGTACGAAAACGTCCTTGGGCTACTTAGTGGACATGGCGGTGATGAATATGAAAGGATGATGTATGGTGATCGCATGGTGCTTCAACTTCATCGATGGAACACGCACGAGCATCTGCACCTTGGCGATCCTTCCGTACCGATTGGAAATGGAGCGATACTTTGGTTTCAAACAGATCGATTCGATGAAATCGTAGCCCAAGCACAAACCTACCATGCAAGGATTCTCGAAGAACCTCAAATCAATTCAAATGCCAACCATCGAGAGATCTGGCTCAGCGACCCAGACGGCTATACTGTTGTTGTTGCTGGGATGCCAGGGGATGTATGAATGGTTAGCTTGTGTCTAATTAGGGGGAGAACTAACCAAAGTGACTTCAGGGACAATCTAGGAAATTTTGCAGCTTTCAGTGTTTGAAATAGTATAAATAGATTTGAACTAATAATCGCTGTAACCACTGCCCAATATAATTTTTAGCGATTTAATTGTATTGGCAAAAACTCTTGATTTTGCAGGAACTAGTCAAAGACTGCAAAAATTACTATGATAGGCGCGAGCGCTAAATTCTCCAAATCCTGAGTTTAAAACCTATACCCTGTAAGGGTTTCAAGCTAGATTGCCCCGGGTGACAGCTTCGCTAGATCTGGTCCTAGAAGAGGTTCGAGCCGAAGATGCAAAGTTACTAGAATACGGGACGATAGAAACTAGTAAGGAGTTAACGACACCCCAAAGACTGCTTACTATCGAGCAGGACATGGTTGAATTGATAGTTGAATTTCAACCCGACAATGTAGCGCTCGAAATGCCTTTTTTTGGTAGAAGCATCAAAGCAGCAGGGGGAGTATTGCAAGCTTTTGGGGTAATTAATTTAGTTTGCTACCGTGAAATGGGAATTGAACCTGTTTATCTGCATCAGTCTAGCTGGAAATGTCACCATAGGAATGGTAGAGCTAAGAAAGACGAAGTAGCCTCGGTGGTTGCTTCGTTGTTCGAGCTAGAAACTCTGCCGATTGATGATAGTGTTGATGCCATTGGTATCGGTTACGCGGGGTTATGCGGGTTGAGGAATAATATTGGTTAATGATGGAATTAGGATAGCTAGGACTTTTGTTGATTTGAGATGATTTTAGTCCTTAAGACAATCGAGCCAGCTAATACAATTAAGGCAGCACCAAAATAGGAATTTTTATCTAATAGCTCGTTCCAAAACAACCAACCTAAAAATGTCCCAAAAGGCACGGAAGTATAGGTAAAGATTCCTACACTAGAAGCAGGAGCGTTTTGATATCCGCGAGTTAATAATAGTTGACCGATAGTTGTAGTCAATCCTACTCCCATTAACATGAAACATTGGCTTACTGTGGGAGTTTGCCAAGTCCAAATCAAGGGGATGGCTGAGATAGAAAGACCAACAATGGCAAAATAGGATACTATTCGTAAGGTCGGTTCGGTTGCTGAAAGCTTGCGTACAGTGACAAAAGCGATCGCAGCCATTAAACTGCTCCCCAACGCAACTAAGCTTGCCCAATTGGTGTCCCCATCTGGCTTTAAAATCAGAAAAACCCCGATAAATCCCAGTATTCCAGCTAAAATTACTCGATGAGAAATAGTTTCTTGAAGCCAAAGTGCCGACACAAAAGGAATAATTAAGGGAATAGTTGACTTAATCAACATCGAATCGACCAAGGAAAGATGAGCTAAAGCGTAGAAAAAACAATACATTGCCCCTATTCCTATTCCCGAACGAACTAAATGCAGATGCAAGCGATCTGTTTGTAGAATTTTGGTGCTATTTCTCATCAATAAAGGAGTTAAAATGATTAGCCCAAATAGATTGCGAAAAAATACAATTGATTCATTGGGTAGTGAAGCTGATACCAATTTAATTATGGCTGCGCCCAGAGCAAAACTTAATTCCGAAGCAACGATGAAAAATGCTCCACGCACGATACTCTGACTATTAGTCATAGGACGAAATAGCGATTTTTTCGCTCTCCTAGTTACCGATAGTAATATAACTCGGACTTTTAGCTTCACGATGTATTGTCGAGCGCGAGCGCACAACTCGAATTTATATCATAGTCCTAACTCTTGTTGGGATAATACTGGACTGACCCTTGTAGCTGTACAATTAGCGACGGCAGCTAAATTAATAAAATTACCGTCAATACCAGAATCAATAAAGACATAAGCCAAATCTATACCCTGAGCGTTCACTTTTACTTGCCAGAAATCTTTTCCGTCCACTGTTTCCATCGATAAATTTTCAATCATCGTCGGTTGAGGGTTTTTTTCTCCACAAGGTTCGCATAGTTTATATATAGTCTGATTTAAGTTTAATCTGGATATTGCCGTACTTGCTTGTTCTTTGGTGATATAAGAACACTGATCGGCTAACGCGGGAAAACAAGGCACAGCACAATAACCTAAGGTGCAGCTAAGAATTGACAGTAAAGAAAAGATGTTTTTCATTATTTGCGCTTAATATTGCATTACTTAAATACTCGATTATGACTCAACATCTTGAGTCATATCCTCTAAAACCATGTTTGATCATAGAGTTTTGGGAAGCTTTGGGGAGAAATAGAATAATCTACTAAAATGATTAACACTCTTATTCAGTCAATTCACAGAACCAAGATGAGCGTTTACGAACTTGACCTTCAAAAGATAGAGCAACTTCTTAATTCAGCAACAAGCTCCAGACAACGTAAAATGTACCAAGCCTTATTAGATAAGGCGCGAAGCCAGTTAGTTCAATCCACTGAAACCATTGCACCCCAAACTACTCCTGAAACAGAAAAAAAAGCTAAAACCAAAACTAATCAAAAAACCAAAACTAAAACCAAGGCTAAAACTACTAAGAAGCTTCAAAAAGCTACGACTAAAGAAACTACAAATGAAGCCTCAATACCTACAATACTGGCTACAACTCCTGTCTCTGAATCTACTACTCAACTCACACCATTAGAGTCGGACGTACCCCCTCAAACCGAACCATTACCATTACCTCAAGAGCAACCAAAACAGCAGCCTGATTCTGAGACGACTATCTTCCAAGCATTAGGCACAATACTTGCTACTCCCTATCTCCAAGGTGATTGCTTAAAGGTAGCAATTGACGGGCGCTCATACGATTTGTTGCCCGTTAGAGGTTATCGGCGAAGGGCGTATATGTCGCTCTCTTCAGAGCTAGAAGAAAACGGTTCAAAAGAAATGTTTCTCAAGCTTTATCCTCAAGCTACATTTGACCAGTCCTCGGCTGAACCAATACTTTCTTTC
>JASJDX010000602.1 GCA_030064975.1 Pleurocapsa sp. MO_192.B19 | reverse complement strand
GCGAAGAACCCATAGCTTTAGCGACAGTCAACTATGCTTCTGCTGTTGATTCCTTGGCTTTACCAACAAAACTGAATTCGATTGACCCATTACCCGAACCCCAGACTGTAAGAAGATTTGAACTCAATCATGGGATGAGTCCTGGAGTGGGTATGGCTTTTCTAATCAATGGTGAATACTATCAGGGCGATCGCATAGACACTCAAGTCAAACTCAACACTGTAGAAGATTGGGAATTAATCAATACAGGAGTTATGGATCATCCCTTCCACGTTCACGGCAATGCTTTCCAAGTTATTAGTCGCAATGGTCAATCCGAACCTTTACTAGCTTGGCGAGATACGGTGTTGGTTAAAAGAGGGGAAACAGTTCGTATCCGCATACCTTTTAGTGATTTTGCAGGAAGAACTGTCTATCACTGTCATGTTCTCGACCACGAAGATTTAGGCATGATGGGTAATTTGGCGCTCGACGCTTAGTAGTGCGATCTTTATAATTAAATATTGCCCGATTTTAATGATATTGCTGTAACAGGCATCGGTTTACAGATAACTCCACATGTGGATGATTTAGGCAAAACACAAATTTCTGCTTGACTCTATAGCTGACTAGAGAGTTTAAGCTAACAGTAGAGTCGAATGAGCTAAATCATTAAAGTTATGACTATTGAATTAAAAGTTCCTAATATGGCTTGCGGTGCTTGTGGCAAAACCATCACCAAAGCCGTTCGGGAGATCGATCCCCAAGCAGAAGTACAAACCGATCCCAAGACTAAACAAGTAATTGTAGACAGTAACGCTTCCCTTACATCTATTAGAGAGGCGATGCCTTCGGCTAGCTTCGCAATCGCTGCTGCTGGCTATCCTGCTGCTTAGAACATTGAACATTGCGGTGCGACCCCGCGTCGCCGTCAGGCGCAAGGGAACGCGCACCGTTGAGCATTAAACATTTATCAGTAAGTTAGATTCGCTCTTCACCCGTATCTCACGTACTAATTATGAACGCAACTACTAATTTAGAAAAAATAAATCTCAAACTAAGGGGAATGGGTTGTGCTGCTTGTGCCAGTAGTATTGAATCAGCAATTAGCAATGTGCCAGGAGTAGCACAATGTCATGTCAATTTTGGTGCAGAACAAGCTGCTATTGAATACAATCCCCGTCGAACCAGTATTCAAGAGATTCAAGATGCAGTAGAGGAGGCTGGCTACTCGTCTTATTCCCTCCAAGGACAAGAAATGATTACGGGAGAAGACGACGAGGAAAAAGCAGCAAGAATCGCTGAATCAAAGGATTTACTGCGTAAAGTCATTGTGGGTGGGATAATTAGTCTGATTTTAGTTATTGGTTCTCTGCCAATGATGACAGGATTAGAGATTCCTTTTATTCCTGCATGGTTGCATAACCCCTGGTTGCAATTAATTCTGACTATCCCCGTACAGTTTTGGTGTGGTTATGGTTTTTACATTCATGCTTGGAAAGCTTTTAAGCGTCACGCTGCCACAATGGATACTCTAATCGCACTGGGTACGAGTTCCGCTTTCTTTTATTCTGTATTTGCCACTGTCTTTCCCAGTTTCTTTCTCAACCAAGGCTTGATGCCAGAAGTTTACTACGAAATCGCAGCCGTTGTGGTGACGATGATTTTGCTGGGAGAGTGGTTTGAGAATCGGGCAAAAGGACAAACCTCTGAGGCAATTCGGCAACTGATGGGGTTACAAGCCAGGGATGCTAGGGTGATTCGCAACGGGAAAGAAGTAGATGTTCCCATTAGCGAAGTACAGATTGATGATATTATATTGGTTCGCCCTGGTGAAAAGATTCCTGTAGATGGGGAAATAGTAAGCGGTAGTTCCACTATTGATGAAGCGATGGTAACGGGGGAAAGTCTACCCGTAAAAAAACAGCCAGGGGATGAAGTGATTGGCGCGACTATCAACAAGACAGGAAGTTTCAAATTTCGGGCTACTAGAGTCGGTGCAGATACGGTATTAGCACAGATTGTTAAGCTAGTTCGAGATGCCCAAGGTTCAAAAGCACCCATTCAGAGATTAGCCGATCGAGTAACGGGTTGGTTTGTTCCCGCCGTAATGGCGATCGCCATTGCTACTTTCGTCTTGTGGTTTGTGATTATGGGCAATGTTTCTTTAGCCACGATTACTACTGTCAGCGTGCTAATTATTGCCTGTCCTTGTGCTTTGGGTTTGGCTACTCCTACTTCTGTCATGGTAGGTACGGGGCAAGGTGCAGAAAACGGGATTCTGATTAAAGGTGCGGAGAGTTTAGAACTGGCACACAAGTTACAAACTATTGTCTTAGATAAAACTGGCACGATTACTCAAGGTAAACCTACTGTTACTGATTACCAAGCAGTTAGAGGTATTAGTGATGGTGCAGAATTAAAATTACTCCGTTTAGTCGCAGCAGTAGAACGTAATTCCGAACATCCTCTAGCTGAAGCAGTCGTTAGATACGCCGAGTCACAAGATATCAAACCAACAGATGCTTATGACTTTGAAGCGGTTGCGGGTAGTGGAGTACAGGGCATAGTTAGCGGTCGCCTAATTCAAATCGGTACTCAACGCTGGATGAATGAATTGGGTATTAAAACCGATACTCTACAGCAGCAAAAGGACACTTGGGAGGCAGAAGCCAAAACTGTCGTGCTGATTGCCGTAGATGGCGAACTAGAAGGCATTATGGGCATTGCTGATGCAATTAAACCCGATTCAATTTCCGCAGTCAGAACATTACGCAAGCTGGATTTAGAAGTAGTAATGCTCACGGGAGACAACCAAAAAACCGCCGAAGCGATCTCTCGTCAAGTGGGTATAGTCAGAGTAGAAGCGGAAGTACGTCCCGACCAAAAAGCAGCTAAGGTAAGGGAACTACAGCAGGAAGGAAAGATAGTAGCAATGGTAGGAGATGGTATCAATGATGCCCCCGCTTTAGCACAGGCAGATGTAGGAATTGCCATCGGTACGGGAACGGATGTAGCGATCGCAGCTAGCGATATTACGCTGATTTCGGGAGAATTACAGGGCATTGTGACAGCCATCCAGTTAAGTAAAGCAACGATTAATAATATCCGTCAAAACCTGTTCTTTGCCTTCATTTATAACGTCCTGGGTATTCCCATTGCAGCAGGTATCTTATTTCCTTTCTTTGGCTGGTTACTGAATCCTATTATTGGCGGAATAGCAATGGCATTTAGTTCGGTTTCAGTGATAACTAATGCCCTAAGATTGCGTAATTTTAGTCCGTCTCATCCCAGAACATAATTAAGGAGGAAAGAATTAGCCATGTTGAGTAAAAGTAAAATAGTTGGCAGTTTGGCAGGGTTAGGATTTTTCTTAGCTTTAACTCCTAACATTGCGTTAGCAGAAATGAATATGCCCGCTTCGGCGGAGAAACAAACCAGTCAATTTCAAAAGATAGAACAGCCTTTAGGGTTAAAAATTGCTGTGGCGTTAGGTGGTTTAGGTTTGATTGGTGCAGAACTTTGGTGGTTTATGTTTAGCAAAACTAAATCCCAAAAAGCGCAAGTCGAACAGGGAATTCAATCAGTAGACATTCTAGTTGATGGTGGTTACAATCCCGATAGAATTGAAGTGCGTGCTGGTGAACCAGTTAAATTAAATTTTTTCCGTAAAGACCCTAGTAGCTGTTTAGAACAGGTATTATTACCCGATTTTAGTAAGGCATTAGATTTGACTTTAAACCAAACTACAACTGTAGAAGTCTTACCAGAAAAACCAGGAGAATATACTTTTACCTGCGGGATGAATATGTATCGCGGGGTCATTAAAGCAGAAACTGTTGAAGTACCCTAATTCTCTACTAATTAGCTATGGGTAATCTAACGGTAAAATTGCTGCCTTTATTTATTTCACTTTGTACCACAATACTACCTTGATGAGCTAAAGCGATCGCCTTGGCAATAGCTAACCCCAACCCAGAACCACCCTTACTTCTGGAACGAGCTTTGTCTACCCGATAAAAACGGTCAAAAATACGCTCTCGATCGCCTTTAGCAATGCCAATGCCCGTATCTTGGATACTAACTATCACTTCATTGTGTTCTTCTGTCATATTTAATGTTACTTCTCCCCCTGGTGGGGTGTATTGAATCGCGTTAGTAACTAAATTAGTAATCAAACGATATAGCTGAGTGCGATCGCCAATTATCTTTACAGGTTGAGATACTTTTATCTGGGAACTAAGTTCGATTTCTGAAGCCATCGCTAGGGCTGCCAAATCGTCTTCTACTTCAATAATTAAGCTTGCCAGAGCAATTTTTTCTCTCTTTGTGTGGGAGGTATTACTATTTATCTCACCATCAATACGACACAGGATTAGTAAATCTGCTACCAAATGAGATAACCGCTTGTTCTGTCTGACGATACTTTTTAGAGTATCTTTGGCTTTATCCTCCGATAAATTAGGCAACATGAGATCGGATTGAGCCGTTGCTTGAATGGCTGCCAAGGGTGTTCTTAGTTCGTGGGCAGCATCGGCGGTAAACTGCTGCATCTGCTGATAGGATTGGTAAATTGGGCGGATGGCTAATCCCGACAACCACCAGCTAGCTCCTGCTACCATTAACACCAGCAAAGGCACTCCGAGTAACAGTACCCATCTGACATTATCAACATAGGTATCAAAATCTTGAAGACTTCTACCAACTTGAAGATAACCCCAGTTCTTACCTTGCTGAGTGTGCAAGAGAAAAGAAATTGAAAGGTAGCGAATACCTTCAGGATCGGTCAAGGTTTCCCACTCCTGTTGATTAGATACTTGTGGTAATTCGGGCTGCATCCCTGCCACTGCTACCAAATTTTCATTTAGATCGAAGAGGCGCAAATAATATTTATCTTGCCCAATCACCCCTAATCGCAACGATTGAAAACGGTCGGGGTTGTAACAGCCTGTTTCGACGAGGCAGGTATTAGGTAATAATTCTTTTACTTCTGGTTCTATTTTTCCTGGCTGTTCGAGAACGGGTAACAAGCTATCGTGGAGAGTTCCCGCTACCGATCTTAATTCGCGATCGATTGTAATGCGATGGGCGTGGGCAACTGCTTCATAGAATCCCAAAGCACAGACAAATAAAACTATACTCAGAATTGCTGCATACCAGCTAGCCAGTCGCCAGCGCGATCGCTCAAAAAGTCGGTTTTGCTTCACATCAAAAGGTTAACTCGAAGATTTCTCATTATGCTTAAGGCTTGAAACGATAACCCAGTCCGTAGACGGTTTCTAACATCTCATCGCATCCATATTTAGCTAACTTGCGTCGTAACAAACATACCTGGGCTGCCACTACATTACTGGGTGGTTCTGCACCAAATTCCCACAAGCGATCTAATAATTGTTCACTGGTAACGATTTGTTCGGGATGCTGCATGAAATACTCTAGCAATTGAAATTCCTTTTTTGTCAGCAACACCTGCTTTTCTCCCGATTCCTCTTGCAGCCAAAAGGTATTGCTAGCGTAGTCTAGGCTGAGATTGCCCACCTGTAATCTTTTAGGTTGTAATTGAGGAGTTCTTCTTTGCAAAGCTCTCAATCTTGCCAGCAGTTCGGGCATATCAAATGGTTTAACCAAATAATCATCTGCCCCTGCATCCAAGCCAGTTATTTTGTCCTCCATGCTGTCTTTTGCCGTCAACATGAGAATGGGTAAAGGCTTTTGCTGTTGCCGAATCCGCTTGGTTAATTCTATTCCCGATATTCCAGGTAATAGCCAGTCAAAAATTCCCAGATGATATTCCTTGAGTTTAAAGAAATCCCAAGCATCCAAACCATCTACAGCCCAATCTACAACGTGATTGCAGCGGTCTAAACTCTGCTTGATAGCAGCCCCTAAATCTGGTTCATCTTCAACTAGCAATATTCTCATTGGCGATTATTAGCTATCTGTTGGTCAACAACTTTTTATATTGCCATGAGATTATTAAACCAGGATGAATT
>JASJDX010000601.1 GCA_030064975.1 Pleurocapsa sp. MO_192.B19 | reverse complement strand
GCTTGAGAGAGCCAGGTTCACTCTACCATTAGAGCCTCTGACAACTCACCAGGCTAGGGCATTTTCCCATTTCGAGCGTATTTATACTCAGGAGGCGAGGGCAAAATCTGCGAAAGTATAGTTGTAATAATCTCTCTATTTGAGGAAAAGACACTAATTTATTTCCCTAAATCAACTTCAGCCAATCATATACAAGTAACCTGGAAAAAATACTTCCGCTTACTTTACCTTATTTCCAAGATCAGTTAATTCAATAGCAATAAGCTTACCTCGGACACAAAGTTAACATAGTCATAATTCGAGATCGATAATTAGTCACGATTCACGACTAATTACCCTAATTATTTATTTAGTCTCCATAGACATTGGTAAACAAAAGGCTGAAGATAAAATTGATGCGCTCAATGAACTATGTTGACCCCTTGGGAATACTGTCAAAAATGGGTAGAATTATCTCCTGAACAGAGAGGATTTAGAAAAGCTTGTGTAATTTCTTTAGCTGAGGCAACGGGTTTAAGTCCCAGAACAATTGGGAATTGGGGCAAAAAATTTGAAAAACATCCCGATCATGTTTTACGAACACTTAGTTTGGCAGATCAATTGAATCAAATTAAAAAAATTGTCTCGCAATCAGACTGTTAAGAAAATTAAAATCATCGCATTTTATGACTAAAAATTATTGATTTTCGCTTGGCGATCGCCTATTATACTAATAAGCTTGTATTAATAAATGGGCTAAAGTCATGAGTGTAAAAACCATCGAATGTCGAATAGCAGCCGAACCAAAGTCATCGCAATGTCTTTGGGAACTAATGACTCAGAGAAATACACCTTTGATTAATGAGTTATTAGCTCAAGTACCAAATCATCCAGATTTTGAAGAATGGTTTGAGAAAGGCACTCTACCACAGAAGCCTATCAAAGAACTTTGCCTTCCACTAAGAAAACAAGAACCTTTTGCTAATCAACCAGGACGTTTTTATACTTCTGCGATTGCCTTAGTTCACTATATGTTCAAATCCTGGCTCAAAGTTCAGAAAAAATTGCGTCAGAGAATTGAAGGAAAACAACGCTGGTTTGCAATGCTGAAAAGCGATCGCGAATTGGAAGTAAAATCTGGCAAAGATTTAGTAGAAATTAGACTCATAGCACTCGAAATACTTCAAAGAATCGAGCAACAACTAGACAACCAAAAAATTAATTCCAAAAAGAAACACAAAAAAAAGAAGAAAACCAAATCAAAGGCGAGAAAATCTACTATTCACAATTGTCTGTATGAAAAATATAATAAAACTACGGATAGTGCCACTAAATGCGCCATAGTATACCTGCTCAAAAATGGCTGTCAGATTGACGAAGATGACGAATGTTACGAAGAACCAGAAGAGTATGTTTTACGTAGGCGCAAAAAAGAAATTGAAATTGAAAACTTGCAAAAGCAACTGAGAAGTCGCCTTCCATTGGGAAGAAATTTGCAAAGTGATTCTTACACTCAGGCTTTAGAAGCGATTGAAAATAATTATGCGCCTGAAGACAATACAAAAGCTAGATTATTACAAGATAATCTCTCCAGAAAATCTACTGCTGTTCCTTACCCCGTAGCCTATGAAAGCAATACAGACTTAACTTGGCTCGAAGATAAGAAAGGAAATTTGTCGGTCAAATTTAATGGATTAGGCGACCATAAGTTTGAGATTCGTTGCGATACGAGACAAATTCACTGGTTTCGACGTTTCTTGGAAGACCAGCAACTCAAAGAGAAGAGTAAACAAGACAAAAAAAAGGGACTTAGAAACAACGAACTATCTAGTGCGCTATTTGGACTAAGGTCGGGAAGAATCTTATGGAGGGAAGGAAAATATCTATATAAACGGAAAAAGAACATAATCAGTGCTTTTTATTTACTATTTCTTAATCGCGACTATGAGCTAGCACGATATGTACTTCAGAGCTACATAACAATCGAAAGGCAATTACGCCGACAACCTTGGAAATATCACAAATTATATCTTCAGTGTTCTGTAGATACCAGACTATGGTCACAAGAAGGAACGGAATTAGTGGCAGAGAATAAGACTACTAAATCCAATAATGCGATCGCTCAAACTGAAGAAAAGGGTAATCTCGATTTAGAACAGCAGAAGCACATTCAAAGAACGCAGACTCAGTTAGCTAACTTAAGAAATCTTCCCGAACGACCCCACAAGGAATTGTATCGAGGAAATCCATCGATTGTTCTAGGAGTATCTTTGGGTTTAGAAAAACCCGTAACATTAGCATTAGTTGATGCAGTGAGCGGTCGAGTTTTAACTTACCGTAGTGCCAAGCAATTGTTAGGCAAAAAATACAAGTTGTTGAATCGTCAAAGACAGGAAAAGCAAAGGCTGTCTATTAAACGTCACAAAGCACAGAAACGAAATGCACCTAATAACTTTGGAGAATCCAATTTAGGTAAACAAGTAGATCGATTGTTTGCTAATGCTATTATCGACCTAGCTCGCTCTTATAAGGCTAGTAGTATTGTCTTACCTGAAGTGAGTCAGATTAGAGAAATTACTCAAAGCGAAGTTCAAGCTAAAGCAGAAAAGAAGATATTGGGTTACAAAGAAGGTCAAAAAAAATACGCCAAGCAATATCGAGTTAATGTCCATAATTGGAGCTATGGTCGTTTAACAGACTTTATCAATCAAAAAGCCAATATTGCTGGAATTCCTATTGAAAAAGCTCGACAGCCTATAAGTGGTAGTAATCAAGAGCGAGCTAAAAATATTGCGATCGCTGCATACAATACACGGCTTGAAAAAGCCGTCTAAATAATAATTAATGTTTTCAATCGAACCTTGACAATAAAATAAAGAAAATAAATAGCGTCGCGGTTCATGGCTTGTAAATAAGTCCTCTGCATCGCCGAAAAATAGGGTTAGTTTGATTGTCGGAAGACAATTATTCTTTCTGACCCTGGTAAGTACCCGCTTCTGAAGCTGCTATCTCTAGTCCTTACTAACGTGGATAGGAAAGTGCCTTAATAAAGATTCTCGTAACTCTATATTAACGGTCAGGTGCGCTCCCAGCAATAAGAAGTATGTCTCAAAGATAAGGAAAAGCTTGAGACTAGTCCCGAAATCGGGATACAGATTACTGGAGTGGTAGTTACTGAATCACCTCCTTCATCGGAGGAATCCTTCCCAAATTATTTTTTGTTGAACCTAAGCGCGGGTAAAATCCCTAGGAGGTTCAACAGAAATCTAGAAGTCTTGTTTCGCATAAGTTTCATTGGAAATATTTAAACCAAAGCTTCATTTGACTGGTAAAAAGGAACTCTTTTAATCTTGGTTATTAGAGCTTCAGCAAAACCATAATTAGAAGCATTGGTAGACAAGAATTTCAGCGGGTAGGGTTGCTAAGACCTTCCCGAAAGGGAATGGTTTGAAAGGTTCTTTGTTCCGCTTCTTGCTTAATCAAATGAATTGTTGCTAAGACCTTCCCGAAAGGGAATGCTTTGAAACTAGAACAATTGATAATTGAAGACGCAATAAATATAATGCTGATTACAATTTTAAATAATGGGATGGATTGAAAGGTCTCGAAAACTATTTGTAGACAAATTGCTGCAATTACTTAACGCTTTTAAAAAAATATTTTACTCATGTAAAGGTAAGTAATTTAACATCTTATCTTCTAGAATATAAACAGCAAATTTTTTAGAATATTTAGCTTATCAAAATTTGTATAAATTAAAATTTAAGTTTTATATAAAACTAATCTAGATCTCATCTAATGTAGTTTGTAAAATAAGGGTTAGTTTTCATAAACTTGAAAACACAGGTCATGTAAAACACTCTGCTTTTCAAATATCTATTTGCGACAGCTAATTGTTGAATAAAACTTTTTTTGTTGATACGTCATCAAACTATTTAAAAACGACATTAATTTGTGAAAGGCGACACTAATTTGTTAACAACGACGCTTAATTTGTGAATGTACATACATATACGGAGAGGGGGGGATTCGAACCCCCGTTAGGTTTGAGCCTAAAATAGTTTTCGAGACTACCGCATTCAACCACTCTGCCACCTCTCCTGGTAGGCACTAAGTCACATGGTTATTTTACTTAGATTTGGCAAATATTGGCTACTTATTTCTCAAAAAATATCATTTTGTTGTGATATCTTCTTGATGCTGGTGAATCTATGTTTAGGTGTCCAGGCGATCGCACCATCTTGTTTGAGGTTGTAAAATTGGCTGTTTTGTATATTCTGCCGAGTAATTTCTTTTAACTGCTCAGAAGAGATAATTATTTGAGGCTGTAATTTTAACCAAGCCATTGATATTTCTGAACCTACTAAGACAACAGGTTTTTGGTTAAAATCGCCTTGTTGAATGTATTGCTCAATTTGTTTGGTGTTGGGCTTCTCTTGATTTAATATTAGCCAAGTTTCACTTGTAGTCTCCAGTTTTAGCACTAATGATTGACTGTCAATAGATATTTTTAGAGAGTTGGTCGCAATTGCTTGATTTGAGTCTTGAATAACAGTTTTTTTGCTAGTGGCTGTCAATGGATTTACTGAGTTGGGGTTAGGGATAAAATGTTTAATGGATAAGCGATCGCTTATTGACAACCAGTCGGACTCTGAAGAAGATGCTTTACTCAAGTCAATAGCGTAATCTAGTTGATTGATACCTTGTTGAGTTAAAAACGGCAATACACTGTATTTAACTGTCTTTGGTTTGCCACTGTTAATTAAAATTACTTTGCCTTTATCCTGAATGACTATCACTATTTCTGGCTGTGTTGCCAGGACAGTAACCTGAGTTAAATTTAAGTGAGTGTATCCGATAGGTACAAAAATCAATGTCAGAATAAACAATAAAACTAGCCACCAACGGCTGCGCCACCATTTATTTAACCAAATTAATAAAAATAATCCATAGATAGTTAACAATACACCCAAAGAGATTTGCCCAATAGCCCAAGAACTTCCTGGTAAATTAGTAAAAAATTTAGTGAATGTAATTAATAATAGTGTGGGATAAAACAGTAAAGACGCGATCGCACTCCCTAAAGCAGGAACAATTAAAGCAGCGATCGCGCTGATCATTCCTCCTAAGCTGATTACCGTAATTAAAGGCGTGCAGATAATATTAACTACGATGCTGTAGGTAGCAACTGTATTAAACACATAACCTAGCAGGGGTAATACCCAAATTGAAGCAGCTAAAGGTACAGCAATTAAAGTAGCAATAGTAGGAGGTAGCCAATCTAATCTGGCTTGTAACCCTGGCATAGTGACGATCAACCCCAAAGTTGCCAAAAAACTGAGTTGAAAACCAAGATCGCCAATTAACAAGGGATTAAACAATAAAATAATGGTTGCTACTAATAAAAGTGAACCTAAAGGCTTAACTTTAGTCTCCATAGCTAGAGCAACTAGTACTGCAGCACCCATCAAGCAAGCTCGCAATACAGAAGCTTGGATTCCTGTTAAACCTAAATAAATAAATAAAGTACCCATCCCTACAATTAACCGAGGTTTGACAGCAAAACCAGCGGTTAATTTTAAAATAATCCCCAAGAGTAAAGAAACATGAAAACCAGACGCAGCAAGCACGTGAGCCAAGCCAGCTTCAATAAAGCGATCGCGAATATCTGAAGGTAAATCTACCGCTTTTCGTCCCAAAACCATCGAGCTAACCAATTGTCCTACTGGACTACCCAAACCCCGTAATTGACTCTGTACAATACGCCGCCTCAGCTTCCACCAACCCCACAGAGGTTCAGAATTATCGGTAAAAATCACACTGAATCCTTGTAAACCAGCAAATATTCCCTGACGAGCAAGATATACTTTAAAATCAAAACCACCAGGATTACTAGCAGCTTGGGGTAAATATAAAATCCCTTTGATTTTTAGATGTTCCCCTGGATAAATTCCCGTA
>JASJDX010000600.1 GCA_030064975.1 Pleurocapsa sp. MO_192.B19 | reverse complement strand
GAAATAACTGCGAGTTTTATGATTGGGTAAAGGCTCTCCCTTAGACTGAGCAATGACGTTCCCATTAAGATCGAAAGCGGCAATACTGTCATAAATTGTATATGCCTCAATAAATCGATCTAAAGCTGCGCCTTTGTCTTGGATTGTAGTTTGCGATCGCAACTTGGGATTAGTCAAAATACTCAAATTAGCCATAATCTGAATATCTCCATAGCGTTCGCGCATATAAAACGCTACTTTATCTGCTACTTCTGTTGCAGTTGCTTGCTTGGCGGCAAAAATTTCCTGGACAATTGATTTATTAGCAAAGTAATAAGCAATAGAACCCAATGCTACAGTAGGAATTGTCCCAATAGCGATCGCTAAAATTGTGGTTTTAAAACGAATACTTTTTTGTTGCCACCAAGATGAAGAGGGTATTAATTCCCCTTTGGGAGATAAGGTTTGGTTTAAAGATAATTCTAAGTAGCTATCGAGAGAAGAAGTCTTCGTCATGGAAAAAGTCTCATTACAATTATGAGTAAATTAGTTTTGACATCAAATCTAATAATTTAATTAGCTGACTTTAAACTTAGCTACGCTATTTTGTAGCTGTTGTGCCACGGTTAGTAAATCTTTGAAAGATGCTGATACTTCCCCCGCCTCGGTAGCAGTTTTGTTAGAGATCGCCGCAACTTGCATCATAGTTTGACTGACAACTTCCGAGTCTTGAGATTGCTCCACTGTGGCAGCGGCAATCGCCGTAACTAATTGATTGATTTCTTGGCTAGCATCAGCAATTTGAAATAGGGAATTACGGGTAGTATCTACTAATTTCGTCCCTGAAACCACCTGTTCTGTACCCGATTCCATTGCGGCAACTACTTCATTGGTTTCCGACTGAATTTCTGCCACTAAAGCCTCGATTTCTGCCGTTGCTTCAGCCGATTGTCGTGCCAGCGATCGCACCTCGTCGGCAACTACGGCAAAACCTCGTCCTTCTTCTCCTGCATGAGCCGCCTCAATCGAAGCATTGAGAGCTAACAAATTAGTTTGATCGGCAAAGTTACTAATTACGTTAACCACCTTAGAAATTTTTTGTGATGACTCTCCCAAACGTTTAACCTTTTTCGCAGTTGCCGCAACTGTATCGCGTATTTCTTGGAAACCCATAACTGTCTGATTCATGGCATCGTCCCCAGCTTTAACTGTTTCAGCCGCTTTTAACACTGCTACCTCTGCGGCTTTAGCATTATTAGCTACAGCTTGAATTGAGTTGGTAATTCCTTGAATCCGTTGTAGTGCCGCATTAATTTCTTTAGTTTGTGCTGATGCGTCTGTAGATAATTCTTGAATCGATAAATCTTTGTCACTGGTAGTCGTCGATACCAAACTAGCAGCAGTTTGTACCTGAGCTACTAATTTTCGCAGACTTTCAATAGTCGCGTTATAAGAGTCGCCAATTGTACCAATTTCATCTTCTTGTACTTTAACGCGAACAGTTAAGTCCCCCTGACTAACAGGATCTACCTCCATTAATAACTCTAATGCCCGACGTTGGAGGTTTTCTCTGGCAGATTTTTCTTGTTGCTGTGCTAATTGTTGTTTTTCTATTAATTCTACTTTTTCTATTGCATTGCCTACCTGGGATGCTATCTGAGCCAGTAAATTGATTTCATCCTGTTGCCAAGCTCTCGGCTCATTACATTGATGAGCAATTAATAGACCAACTAATTTATCGCTAATCACTACTGGAGTAATCAAGCTAGCAATCACGGCAAAAGGTTCTAACATCTTGAGATGACAATCATTTAATCCCGCTTGATAAATATTGGCGATCGCTTTAGTCTCTCCTTGCTGATATTTTTCTGCGTATCCTTCGGCAAAACAAGGATCGTCAATTTCGGCACCCAAAGCAGTAGGAAATTTATCATCTACCGATTCAGCAATTACTTTCCCTTGCCACTGGGTATCAAAACGGTGATAAATAACTCGATCTGTTTTTAGTACGCTCCTGCTACTTTCTACCGCAATTTGGAGAATTCCTGAGATATCATCTGCTTGAGAAATATCTAGAGCGATTTCTTTGAGTAAACGAGAACGTTGCGCATCTTGTTTGAGACGAGCTTCATTAATTTCAATCGAATCTGCCAGAATATTAAAAGTAGTGCCTAATAATCCCACTTCATCGGTAGTGTTAACGGCAGCTCTTACTTTTAGATTACCTTCAGAAAAATTTTGAGCCACTTGTTGCAGTGTTTGAATTGGTTCGGCGATCGCTTTGGCTAAAATTTTACTCAAAGCTATGATCAAAATTAAAATAACTATTGATAAAACCGTCTGAGCCAGCAAACTACTTTGAATTACACTGTTGATTGAGCTAAGAGGACTACCATAAACTAAAACTGCTATCGGTTGCCCATTGTTATTAGCGATCGCTTGGGCTGCCAAAGCATACTTTTTGCCGTTTATTTTACCTATTTGGTTAATTTTTCCGCCATTATTAGCGATCGCTAATTCGAGAATTTTATTATTAGCTAGAGGAACATTAGCATTTACTTGTCCACCAGAATTAGTAAAAGATGTTGATAAGGCAAACTCTCCGTTAAGTTGACGTAAATAAACTGCGCTATAGCTTTGTTTGTTGGTAAAAGCAGCAACTGTTTGTTCTACAATTGGTAACTTGCCATTAACAATATCACCAGATAATAAAACTCCAATAACTTGACCTTTATCATTATTAAATACAGGAGTTGCTGTGTAGCGAATGAGAGCATCTGCTCCTTTAAAATCTTTTGGCAGAGGAGGTTTTTCTGCCTCTAGTTCCTGCCAAGTGACAATTTGACTTGTTTTAATTTGTCGAGGATTTTGCAGTACCTTACTAATCAAACCATTGGGGTCAAAAGTCTGTCCAGCACGATTAGAATTGGCATTGACAATAATTTTTTTATCTTTACCAACTAAAGTAGCATACTCAATATTACGAGCTTTAATTTCGTTTTGCAGAATCTTGGTTACTTGTTGTCTTACAGCTTGGGAAACAGATTTACCTTGGGCAACAGTATCAGCTGCGGCAATGATTGCTGAGTTATCAGATTGTCCTCGAAAACCAAATCCCATTTGGTCAATTTTGAGATTATATTCAATATTAGTAACGGCTAGGTTTGATTCAGTTTCCTGTAACAATTGATTTTTCAAAGTTCCGTAGAGAATTAATCCCCCTGTACCCAAAACCAACATTAATCCACCAAAGCTAAACCAAGGAATTAGAGCAGTTTTGCGACTGATTGGTAAATTATAAAGTTGGCGTAATAAGGGTAATTTTACGGCTGATGAATTTATGCTTGTATCAATCTGAACCTGATCGTATTCTTGATTGTTTAACTGAGGCAAATTATTCATAAAAAACTAAGACGAGCTAGGTGGTAAGTTCAACTATTGATAAATATATAAATTTGAAAAAGATCTAATTTTAAATATCAAGATAAATAGAATTGATAAATATATTGACTAATTAACTAGTCCAGGTTTTTGGCATAGCAGTAATAATTGCTTGTCCATCAAGAATCAGAATCATGTCATTTTCTGGTTTAAGCCAATATCCCCGCAAAAAAGGAGCAAGCTGTAATGTCACTGTTGATCTTGGTGGAGATTGAATTGTAGCGGTGTCACACAATTCTATATCTTCTACACGAGAAACAACTAAACCAAGATGAATATTTTGCTCAATATTATTAATCTTAGTTTTATTTTTTTCTTTATTAGGAGATAAAACAATTGCTGTATAATTTGAATAATTTATCCCTTGTTGATGCCAAGAATCAAAACCGAGCAAATGTCCTAAATCTACCATCCAGAGAATATCTCCTCGCCAATTATATACACCCATCACCCAAGAAGGCATTTGAGAAATTGGAACAATTTGACCAAACTGAATTTTTAAGACTTCAGTAATTTGCTTGATGGGAAGCATCACCTTGGTATTAGAATTAAGCAGAAATCTTAAGAATTGCTCATTTTCTGTCTGACTTACAAACTCTGTATCAGTAGTTAATAAGTTTGACTGTGAAAATAGGTCGGACACAATAATAAATTATCCTTAGTATATTTTTAGTAAGTTGCCTATCTTATTCAAAAAAATTGCATTAAGAAATTAATTCCTTAACTTTACGCACTAATTCTTCCTGATCTATTGGTTTGGGAATATAGGCATCTGCTCCCTGTTTCATGCCCCAAAACTTATCCATTTCAGTACCTTTTGTGGAACAAAGAATAATGGGGATTTTATTAGTATTTTCTGAACCTTTGAGTTCGCGGCAAATCTCAAACCCACTACGTCCAGGCAAAACTACATCCAAGACAATTAAATCAGGAAAATTTTGCTCTATTTTTTCTAGAGCTTCCTCACCACTAAGAGCAACAGATACATTAATTCCGACTTCTTTTAGACAGCCAGTAATAATCGATCTTTCAGTGGCGGAATCATCAACAATCAGTGTGTATCCCATAATAATTATGACCTCAATCTATAATTAACTTGAATTTTCCGATGTTGTTTTATCATTTAAATCAAAATTATTGATATTTGAGCTAGCAATATTTATAGTTCCCTTTAAAAGCCACAAATTAACAATTAACTTAAAAAGTTTTGGGCTTTGATTAATCAAGGTAATAAATATTGAAAATAAATAAAAGATAAATAATTATATTTTTGGCTTTTGAGTCACATACTTATTAATAGTGGCTAACACTTGTTTAGAATCAGCTGGTTTAGCCAAAAAATCCGTTGAACCTACCATCCTTGCCCGAACACGGTCAACAATGCCATCATTTCCTGTAAGAATTACGATGGGAGTAGTTTTAAAGAAAGAAAGCTTACGCAACTGTGAGCAAATTTCATATCCGTTGGTGTTGGGCATGACTAGATCTAAGAAAATTAAATCTGGTTTACGACTTAGCAATACGGCGATCGCTCTTAAACCATCCATCTCGCTGACAAACTGATATCCTGCTTCTGTAATAATCCTCTCCATCGTCTGACAAATAATCGGGCTATCATCAATACAGCCAACAGTTATACGACGGGGAGTTTTGGTTTTAAAGAGCTTTTGTGCAATAGGAGTTGATGCAGGAGGAGGAATATCACTAATGGGGGTTAACTGCACTAAACCTAATTGAATATATGGCAACAAAGAGCGAGTTACAGTAACTACATCTCTCTTCATGCGAACACTCAAATCCCGCAAAGTCTGCTTACCATCTAGCAATTGAGTGAGATTTTGATAGACTTGAGTCGAAGTCTTTTTCTGTAAGGCTTCTGGCTGGCGAATAATCGGAGTCATATCAGGAGAGCGATCGGCAACTTTTGCTTCTTGCCAAGCAGAGTAGAGTTTATTTGCTTCTCTAATTACCTGTTCAGCATCAATTAAGATTAGTCTGGTGGTTAGTAAGTTATCTTGAATTGGTTCACAAGTAACTTCCATTGCTTGGGTTATATCAAACAATATTTCGACTACACTAGCCTTAATTACTCTTGTAGCTTGTTCACTACTAATTTTTTTTTGATCGATCCAAAAAGATAATAATTGATATTCCCAAGATATTCTTAACTCCCCTTTAGCAATATCGGCTAAAGCTAGTTGAATTTCTTCTACATGAGATAGTCTTTCAGGACAATATGCAACAACGTGTCTTCTCCATCTTCTGACAGGATGCACGCCTCCGCTGGCATACACAATACGACCTAAGTACAGGTAAAATATCCACGTATGGTCTTGAGTATCGGAGATAGCCAACTGACCACTAAACCGAGCTTCTTTAAAAGATTCAAACAGCTCAATTTGTTTGGCAGCTGTAAATTGTTGAATATGAGTCCGAGTATGACTAATTCCATTTTTGGCAGTCGTCATTACAAACTTCCTCTTACAAAAACAATCGCAGGTTGTTAATATTCGGTATATTT
>JASJDX010000599.1 GCA_030064975.1 Pleurocapsa sp. MO_192.B19 | reverse complement strand
AGGGCTACAAAAAAGTTAGTCAAAGTTGGTCAGCCTTATTCAAATGGATAAGTTTTAGCTAGAGGTTATTGCCCGCCGACCGCCCCAATTGTGAGGGGTAAGCGTGTCAAAGTCCCCAAATTCGTAGGGGCGGTCGGCGAAGGCTGACCAACTTTGACCAGGTTTTCTCTCGGGGATTCAAATCGCTCAACAGTAAATCAGCCCTGGTTTTTGATTACTGAATCGGTGTTCTAGGATAGATTAGCAATCGAGGTCGATGTCAGCCGACCATCTTCCATATGAATGATGCGATCAGCAACATCTAAAATGCGATTGTCGTGAGTTACAATTAATATCGTGCATACTAGTTCTTTTGCTAGACGCTGCATTAGATTGACAACATCTCGACCCGTCTTACTATCTAATGCAGCTGTGGGTTCATCGGCTAAAACTAACTTGGGATCACTGACTAAGGCACGAGCGATCGCTACTCGCTGCTTTTGTCCTCCTGAGAGATTGTCTGGATAATAATTGATTCTTTCTCCCAATCCAACCGTTTTGAGTATGGCTTCAGATTTATTAACAGCTTCTAATTGGCTGATATTTTCATGTAGTTCGATTGACATTTGTACATTTTGAAGAGCAGTCAAAAAAGGTAATAAATTATGAGCTTGAAAAATGTAGCCAATGTAGCGGCGCACCCTTACCAGTTGCTCTTCTTGTGCGCCATTTAGCTCTTGCCCAGAATTTTTGAGGCTTCCTGTTTGAACTGAGCGCAATCCGCCAATTAGTGACAGCAAAGTTGTTTTTCCAGATCCCGAAGGACCTGTCATAATGACAATTTCTCCAGTATATAATTCCAAATTGATATCAAATAATACCTGTTTTCTTAACGATTTTTCTCCAAAATAATGATTTAAGTTGCGAATTTTTATAATTGATTGCATAGCAGTTTAAGGTTAAAAAATATCTGCTGGATCTGCTGCTCGTAGCTTTCTGACAGCTGAAGCTCCAGAAATTAAACACATAATAATTGTTCCCATTAAGACTAAGACGGCGCGATTAAAAGTCATACCAAAGGGTAGAAGAGTCATATCTTGGGCAAATTCGTAGGCGATTATGGTTAGTAGAAATCCTGGTACATAACCCAAAACAGCAATAAATAAAGCTTGTTGGAAAATCGTCGATAAGAGATAGCGGTGTTTATATCCCATGGCTTTGAGGGTAGCGTATTCAGCCAGATGTTCAGAAACGTTAGTATAAAGAATCTGATAGACAACTACAACCCCGACCATAATTCCTAAAGCTACCCCCAAACTGAAAATAAATCCAATAGCTGTGCTGCTTTGCCAATAATGTTTTTCAAAGTTGATTAATTCTTGCTTCGAGAAGACGCGAACATCTTTAGACAAATATTTCTTGAGTCTATGTTTAAAATTTTCAACGTCTGTTCCTGACTTTAATTTAATTAAACCTACATTGATAAAACCTTGGCGACGACTGCTAAAAATCCTGAGAAAGTTGAGATGGCTGGTGATTAAATTGCCATCAGAGCCAAAAGATGTACCTAATTCAAACAATCCAACCACTTGAATCTGGCGATTTACTCCGATACTTGCAATTTCTGTCGTCACGCTTCCTTGCTGCTCAAATTCTGTAACAACTGGACCAAATTCAGAGCGAGATTCTCGATCGAATAAAACGACATCAGGACGTTTCAGTTTATCTTTATTTTCTCGGATGCCTGGAAAATTAAAAATTTGATGGCGCAGATCGAATCCAAATACAAAAATGTTACGCCAATAATTTTTAGTTTCAGGATTTTTCCACTGACCCTGCTGTAAATAAATCGGACTGACCAGTTCGACTTCTTCAAAAGCTAGAGCTTGCGATAAACGACGTTCTGGAAAACTTCCCATCGCTACTAAAGCGGTAGAGCGAGGGCTAATCAAAAAACAATCTCCTTGCATACCTTGGTAGATACGAACTGCACTGTCATACAAAGCATCACGAATGCCATATTGCATAAAGACAATAACAACTGAAAAGACCACTCCTAAAAGGGCTACCATCAATCGAACTTTTTGATATCTTAGCTGTAACCAAGCTGTAGGAAGTTTTTGAAACATGATTTTTTCCCTTAAAATCTACTACGTGATTAATTAGCTTGATTGATAGAAGTTGCCTCAGAGTAGGTATCAATGATGACGTTAACTCGTAAATTAGTTAAGCCCGCCACTCGCCTACTATCTTCTGGAGTCAAGCGAATTTTAACCTCGACGACTCTGGCGTCTGCATCTGCCACTGGGTCGGTACCGAGGACATCTTGGGTGCCAATCTGTAAGCCAATTTCTTCAACTATTCCGTGTAAGGTGTTTACAACACCATCAGTTTTAATCGTCGCTTTTTGACCGAGACGAACTTGAGTGATATCGGTTTCGTAAACTTCTGCCGTTACGTACATCTGCTCTATCTGACCGATTTCGACAATTCCTCGATCGCCCACAATTTCGCCTGCTCGAGTATGAATTTCTAGAATTCTGCCGTCTATAGGAGATTTTACATAAGCCAAATCTAGCTCAGTTTGAGCTCGTCGAACATCGGCTCGTGCAGCCTCGAGTTCTGCGGCTGCTACTTCTACATCCACAGGACGGACTTCTGCTACTGCGTCGAAAGTTCCTTGTGCTTCTTCAATCTGTCTTTGAACAGTTGTTATTGTGCGATTGAGATTGGCTTTAGCTTCGATAATTTGCTCTTGCCGCGTTTTTACAATTCGGTTGAGATTGGCTTTAGCCTCTTTGAGCCTTTCTTCAGCTGTTTTCTCTCCCAGACAAATGTTGTCGCGTTCTTGAGCTGATACTGCTCCATCTTCATACAGAAATTGATAGCGACTACATTCGGTTCGAGCATTACGCAACTCAGCTTTGACTCGCTCAATTGTCGCTTGTTGCGCACTCTTTTGACCTTGTAGCTGAGCCTCCAAGTTGGCAATAGTTGCCTTTTGAGTCGCAATTTGCCCCTCTAATTCAGCCTTAGTGCCTTGGAATCTTGCCTCTGCTGCCTGAATATCGCCTTCTTTAGTGCCTGCTATAACTTGTGCTAGGCGAGCTTTAGCAACTGCGACTTGTGTTTGAGCTTGCTGGAGAGCTGCCTGGAGGCGATCGCGATTGTCCAGAATGGCGATCGCTTGCCCCACTTTAACTTTATCTCCCCGTTTGACTAACAAGTGATCGACCCGCGCCCCTTCGATCGAATTGGGAGCAGATAGCTGAATCGTTTCTCCTTGAGGTTCTAGATAACCCAAAGCAGCCACAGCATTAACATTTACCTTATTGTCTGAGGGGGTTGGCGAGGAATTTTGAGCAGTTAGCTGGTAACTTACAAAAAAGCAAATATTAACAGCAGTGGTTGCTAACGTCGCAGTGACTAAAAAAAAAGTCGTCGTTCTCTGCTTGATCCATTTGAAAAATAGTTGACTTTTCATCCTAGAAATTTTTCTACTTGACCGGAAGACAGTTTTCTTGACTTGTTACCGATCTACTGCAACCAGATCTGTTTCGTGCATCAGAATAGTTGTCTCGCTACCTATCCTACCTATGTCAGGCTCTGGAGCGAGTTCCATTTCAATGGTACAAATCCACTGTCTACCATTAAATCGGCAGCTCTTGATCTTGCCCATTCCCCCGATAAAGGACACCTGCTGGTTTTGGCTAAATTGAGAGAGCGTTTTGAGTTCCGCTGTTTTATAGCTGCTGAGTGCGATACCCTCAAAATCGTTTCTAGATCCTACAAATCGATCTAGTCTTGACTGTATATCTCTTTTGATCATTTTGCTTGGCTCCAAGCTCTTCTGTTTTATTGCAGTTCGCTAGAACTTTCCTTGCTTCATTTATTTTTATTTAAAGTCAATTCTTTAATTTTGTCTGTACAAATAATCTACAAAAAGTATTCAGACTGAGTTCTTCTTCATACCTACACCAGTATAAGAAACTGTCTGATGTTGGATTCGGATATATATGTTTTGATTGTGTCCCAGCTAACTTGTCCTTGAGCAACATCGACAGACATGAAATCCGTCAAGACCCAAGCAAACAATCAGAAGCGCAATCATTACTATGAATGGAGCGATCGAGATTATCGAGACAAAAAAAGCTAGGGAGGTAGGTGACTATCTATCCAAAGGGTTAGTTTAATTGTCACTAAAGTTATCAGTGATATTGTCAGTGGTAATAAAACTATTTCTAGTGGTGTCATTAGTGATGAATTCTGGTCGTTTGTGCAAAAAGCGCACCGCCCCGTCTGAGGAAACCTCAGACATAGGGACGGAGCAAGAAAACATGCATCACTGTATCCCAGGCGAGTTAACAGCAGGAGACTGTTAGATTGGCATAACTCAAGCCACTGGCAGCGGATTAATTTTAGCAGCGAGAGTGGGAAAACTGCCCTGACGAATTTATTGCCCAATTGGTAGTGAATACAGAAGGCGATCGCAGATTGTCAACAATGGTATAGATTGTCAACAATGGCATAACTCAGGCTGGGTCGGTTACGAGCGAGTGATATCCTCCGAAGGAATGGCACATTATTGGCAAAGACCTTTCCACAACAAGAGCGAGCGAACTAATGGAATTGTCAGACAGCAGACAGGGCGTTGGCATCACCGTCATATGAAGTCCGCTTGATTAGTTCTAAAATAATTGAAACTATCAGCGTGACTTGAATCGATGCCAAAATCACTCATTAACTTCTTACTGTCCAGCTTCCAAGTCGTGTCTAAAAACAAAAAAGTTGCATCACCCATATTTTTGGCTTAACCGAACAGTATTGAAATGCTTGTCACCCCAAAAACTGGTTCTCTTCAACTCCCAACGAATCAAAAGTATTGCCAGAAAAGTCTTGTAGGGTGCCCGACTTGGCGTCCAACTTGGCTACCCAGGCATCTACAGACCCAGCATTAGTATCCCCCAAAGAACCCTCTGTAAATCCTGTTACGTAGAGATTCCCGGCGATGTCAGCCGTAACATCAGTGGCGTAGTCGAGTTCGGGGGTGCCAAACTGTTCAATCCACTCCTGGTTGCCATTGCTGTCATACTTGGCCACCCAGGCATCATAAGAGCCAGCATTGGCTCCCCCTAAGTTGCTGTCGGTATATCCAATTACGAAGATATCGTCATTTGAGTCCACCTCCATGCCGCCAACAAAGGAGCCATCATCCCCGCTAGTGCCAAATTGTTCGATCCACTCCTGGTTGCCATTGCTGTCATACTTGGCCACCCAGGCATCATAAGAGCCGGCATTGGCTCCCCCCAAATCTCCCAGAGTCCATCCGGTAGCATAGATATTGCCCTGACTGTCTGTTTCCGCTCCCCAGGGAAATTCATCTTCGGCAGAGCCAAACTGTTCAATCCACTCTTGATTTCCATCATTGTCATACTTCACCAGCCAGGCATCATAAGCGCCGGCCTTGGTCCCACCCAAATCCCCCAGAGTCCATCCAGTAGCGTAGACGTTACCATCGCTATCAACGGCAACGTCGTAAGCTTCGTCAAAATTAAAGGGCGTCCCAAACTCTCGAAACCACTGCTGGTTACCATTGCTGTCGTACTTGATCACCCAGGAATCATCCTGAACAGGAAATGTTATTTCTTCGTCGTCGATTTGCTTGACAGTTAGACCCGATAAGTAAACATTGCCATCGTCGTCAACATCGACACCAAATGGGGTATTAAGAATATCAGTCCCAAACTGTTCGATCCACACCTGGTTGCCATCGCTGTCATATTTGGCTACCCAGGCATCAGTACTTTCTCCTTGCTTAGTTGCTGCTAAATCGCCCCCAGTAGATCCTGTCAGGTAGAGGTTACCGTCGTTGTCGGTAGCGATCCTCCTGATTAAATCTGAATTGGAAGTGCCAAACTGTTCGATCCACACCTGGTTGCCATCGCTGTCATATTTGGCTACCCAGGCATCAG
>JASJDX010000598.1 GCA_030064975.1 Pleurocapsa sp. MO_192.B19 | reverse complement strand
CTTATAAAGTGCGCCCGCAGGTGACGCACACAGCCCCTCCGCTACGCGAACGCGAAAAGCTACGCAACGGAGTTATGATTTTTTTCTCGAACTATGCGAGATAAACAACGAAAGAATGGGCAATTCAGACATTGGGAAATCAGAATATTACTGAGTTTTTAGTTTTTTGACCCTTTGTCGAACTCACGTTGGGCTTTAGCTAATATTTAGTCAGATTACTATCTAGAGAAGGATGCGATCGCGTATATATTTTGTTGCCATGTAAGTAGACATTGATTAACAATAAAAAACACTTTTCTTATATGACTGAATTGTCACGCGCTGATTTTCAAACTTTAGCCCAAGAAAATTCTACCTGCATTTCTATTTATATGCCAGCAGAGAAAGCGGGGGCGGAAACTCGCAAAAATCCAATTCGTTTTAAGAATCTGATTCGAGAAGCTGAAGAAAAGATCGCTCATTAATTTTTTTTTATAAGGCTAAAAGCTAAAAGCGCGTCCTAAAGGATACCGCTTCGCATATGGGGAACGGCTGGGAAACCCAGCCATGTCCAACCACGTAAGAAGCTAAGAGCTAAAAGCTTAAAAAACTAACTGCGCAAAGTCACATCAAACTTTTTTACTAAAGTATCGCGGACTTTTTGATGGACAGGATCTACATCTTTGTCGGTCAAAGTGCGATCGCTTGCTTGATAGACTAAATTAAAGGCTAAACTACGTTGTCCTTCAGGCACATTCTTGCCTTTGTATTCATCAAATAGTTCTACCCGTTGGAGTAATTTACCCCCTGCTTTGCTCATTACCTTTTCAATTGCAGTAACAGATAAATCTAGTGGAGCAAAGAAAGCCAAATCTCTATCTGAACCAGGGTAGGTAGAATAAGTTTTAAATTTAGGCGTGGTAATAGCATCTCGATCTAAAGCCGTCAGGAGAAGACTAAAATCTAATTCAAAGAGATATACCTCGTTAGCTAAATCGCGCTGTTGTGCCAGTTGAGGATGAATTTGACCAAAGACTCCTAAACGTTTACCTTGTAGCCATAGAGCAGCAGTACGCCCTGGATGTAGTCTAGCTTCTTCGCTTTCTGGGCGATATTCAACACTGATACCTAAATTACTAAAGGCATTTTCTAACACTCCCTTCGCCTCATACCAAGTCATCGGCGTACCTTTTCCGCCATTAACCCATATTCCTTTAGAGGTGATGTTACCGCCCATAATTCCTGCTATGGAATCTCTTTCTTTTAATTGATCGTCTTCCTGCCAAAATACCCGTTCAATTTCAAAGGCATTTAATGCGCCGTTACCCTGAGACTGGTTATAGGCAAAAGAATCCAGTAAGCCAGAGAATAAATCGGTACGCAATGCCGAATATTCCGCAAATAAAGGGTTAGACAAAGTAACCTCTTTCCCTGTGGGTTTAACTAGGGAATACTGCACTACTTCTGTTAAGCCAACACCTCTTAATACAGCACGGAGTTTATTTCTAATGGCATATTCGGCAGAAAGATAACCAGGTTCAGTCTTGTCGGGGAGAGTATCACAAAAGCGATCGTAACCATAGAGACGAGCAACTTCTTCAATTAGGTCAATTTCTCGTTCTAAGTCGCGATAACGGTAGGGAGGCACTTTAACTGACCAATTATTCTCTTTTCCTGCTACTGGTTCTAAATTACAGCTTAATGCACCCAAAATCGATTCTACATCCGAAGCTTCAATGTAACCAACACCGTCTTCTTTATTTACCGTACCTAATAGTTGATTAATTCTACTCAAACGTAACTCGATCGCCTCAAGACTAGAAAAATCGACACGATGATCTGACATAGCTTGAGCTACGGGAGTACCAGCAGCAACATCTTGTAATAAAGCGATCGCTCTTTTACAGGCAGACTCTAATTCTACTTGATTTACCCCTCTTTCATAACGAGTAGAGGCTTCGCTACGCATACTTTGAGCGCGGGATGAACGACGAATTGCCACAGGATCGAACAGTGCAGCTTCTAGGACAATATTTTTTGTTTCCTCATCAACTTCTGTCTCTTCTCCTCCCATAACTCCACCTAAAGCTACAGGCTTGTCATTAGCGGTAATTAATAAATTCTGAGTAGACAGATCTCGTTCTTGTTCATCGAGAGTCTTTAATTTTTCCCCTTCTTGGGCAAAACGCACCCCGATAGTAAGTTCGTTACTTCCTGTAACTCGCTGTAGTTTTTCGCGATCAAAAGCATGAAGAGGTTGTCCCCATTCTAATAAGACATAATTAGTAATATCTACCACATTGTTAATCGGGCGGGTTCCTGCTGCTTCGAGTCGCCATTTCAACCAGTCAGGAGAAGGCGCAATTTTTACTCCTTCAATTACCGTACCGATATATGCCATACAAGCTGAGGGTTCTTGAATATCAATAGCTAAAGAACTATGTGTAGCAATATCCTGTTTCTTAACCCCTGGTAATCTCACCTCTGCACCAGTTAAGGCGGAAACTTCCCGCGCAATACCTACCATACTTAAAGCATCAGCGCGGTTAGCAGTAGTCGCCAAGTCGAGAATGACATCATTTAAACCCAATAAAGGCCGTACATCATCCCCAGGCTTAAGATTCTCTTCCTCAAAGATATGTATCCCGTCAGACTCTTTCTCTAAACCCAACTCTGTCAAAGAACAAATCATCCCCGCCGAAGGTTCACCCCGCAGCTTAGTTGGTTTGAGTTTCAAATTAATTGCAGGTAAAAAAGTCCCCACCGTCGCCACGGGAACAAAAATATTCGCCCGCACATTAGACGCACCACAGACAATATTTAATGGTTCATCTGCACCAATGTCTACCTTACAAACACTCAATTTATCAGCATTGGGGTGTGGCGATCGCTCTAATACCTTACCTATAACTACCCCGTCAGCATTTGCCCCCAGGTCAATTAATTCTTCTAATTCAAATCCTGCTATAGTTAAAATTCTCCCCAACTCCTCAGGAGACATATCAATATCGACTAATTCTTTTAACCAGTTTAGAGAGACGCGCATCGAGCTTTAGATGATTTATTTGTATTCCGCAAAGAGTATTTTAACGTTAAATTAGTCGATTTATTTCTCACACCTTTTTTCGTTTACCCGTAGTCGCAGCATGAAGAATGAAAATAATGGAGCGATCGCTCCATTGCGAGAAGGTGTAAAGTGCATCATTCAACTGTGGCTAAAATTCGCCAAGAACTCACTGGCTAAATAGCCAGTGATAATCCTAAAACTTACAAAAATAAATATAAAACATATCTCAGATGAACACTAAAAATATTGGTCAGAACAATTCGAGCCTCAAGAACAATCGTACTATTAGTACAAAAGGTCGCATCGCTTGATTAACAGTTTTGAAGTGGGGCAGATAGTAATTATTTCTCCATATAGCGATCGCTCTTTCTAAAGTTAACTTATCTGAATCAACACTCCAGCCAATTATTTGGTCAAAAAATTAAAACATAAGTGACACCAGTCTAGACTTTGTCTAAGGCTGGTGTCACCTTATTATATTGGGTTTTCGCTATATTTAAGGTCTTTATATTTGCTGACCTCATTTAAATGTATGTTTATGTTCTCAGGTATTTTAGAGATCTTTTTGTTTCGTAATATTTTCTTAATATTTAGCCAAATCAAGAATTGTTACTTTTGGTTACATTGTTCTGATTCTCGCTCAGAGATACTCCAAGTAGCTTTGAAAGCCAAATTTCAAAATCTCGAATTGGATGAGAACGAACTGCAATCAAAGGATCAATCATTGGTTCAACCAAAATTGTAAACATTCCCAAACGATTACCAGCTAAGACATCAGTAAAAAGGCGATCGCCTACCATAGCTACCTGTTCTACAGATAAATTCATTGCTGCTGCTGCTTGCCTTAGTTTGCGGCGAGAAGGCTTTTGAGCAGCAAAAATAAAGGGCAAATCAATCGATTCAGCAATGTTACCAATGCGAGTATAGCTAATATTGTTGCTCACCAGCCAAATAGGAGTAGTTTTTCTAATTTCTGCGATCCACTGTTGTAGCTCTAGAGAAGTTTCTTTTTGCTTAAAAGGAACTAGTGTTTCGTCTACATCCAGAATTAGCCCACTAATGTCATGTTCCCTGAGCGTTTGGGGTGTCAAATCAAAAATAGTTGCCCCAAGCACTAAATTTGGTTGTAGTAAGCTCATCATAGACATAAGTATTAAAAATAAAAAGAAATTAATTACCGCTTAACGGAAATTATATTACCGATTCCAGACAGAATTTGGCTTAATTCTTGCAGGGTATACTATTCGATCTCATACTATTAGATATATATATGGTGAGGTTCCCCGCTGTAAAACGAGAGGGCTTACCTGAACAACGGTCAGTTAAGTTCTGTGTACTGTGAACAGCCAAACCTAAAGAAAAGATATATTGTTAAAATTAGTAAAGAAACTGAAAATTTAAATAAAGATATTAGAACTATGGGTCGTATTGGAGTTTTACTACTCAACTTAGGCGGACCCGACAAAATCGAAGATGTCCGTCCTTTTCTGTACAATTTATTTTCTGATCCAGAAATCATTCGCCTTCCTGTTAAAGCGTTGCAAAAGCCTTTAGCATGGTTAATTTCAACCTGGAGAGCCAAAACATCTCAGGAGAATTATTTAGAAATTGGCGGTGGTTCTCCTTTGCGGGAAATAACTGAAGCACAGGCAGAAGCTTTAGAGACAAAGCTTAAGGAAATGGGGCAAGATGCCAAGATTTACATTGGAATGCGCTATTGGCATCCCTTTACGGAAGAAGCGATCGCTGAAATTAAAAATGATGGAATTAAAGAAGTAGTGATCCTACCGCTTTATCCTCAATTCTCCATTAGTACCAGCGGCTCTAGTTTTCGTATTTTAGAAGAACTTTGGTCAACAGACAAAGCTTTACAAGAAGTAAAATATACTCTAATTCCTTCTTGGTATGATAACCATGGCTATCTACAATCGATGGCAGATTTAATTAGACAGGAACTAGATAAATTCCCTAATCCTGAAAAAGCTCATGTCTTTTTTAGCGCCCATGGTGTGCCTGTTAGTTACGTAGAAGAGGCGGGAGATCCTTACCAAAAAGAGATTGAGCAGTGTACTCGTCTTATTATGCAGACTTTAGGACGACCTAATCAATACACTCTAGCCTATCAAAGTAAAGTAGGTCCGGTGGAATGGCTACAACCTTATACCGATGATGCTTTAGAAAAGTTGGGAGAACAGGGAGTTGAAGACTTAGCTGTAGTACCAATTAGCTTTGTTTCCGAACATATTGAGACATTACAAGAAATTGATATTGAATACCGTGAAGTAGCCAAGGAAGCTGGAATCAAAAATTTCCATCGCGTTCCTGCACTTAATGTTCATCCAGGCTTTATTGATTCTTTAGCTCATTTAGTTGTTGATTCTTTGGATTCAGCTCCTTGCACCTTTGAAGAAGTAACTCATCCCAAAGAGAATATGAAAATGTATCCCCAAGAGAAGTGGCAATGGGGTTTAACTACTGCTGCCGAAGTTTGGAATGGTCGTTTAGCTATGTTGGGCTTTATTGGTTTATTAATAGAATTAATTAGTGGTAGTGGCCCTTTACACTTGGTTGGCATACTTTAACACAGCCAGAAGTTCATCCTTTGGGGATTTCGATGGATATAGCTGTCTAAAACCAAGTTCTGGAAATACAAAATAAAAAAGATTCATCCTTAATAATGAATCTTTTTTTAATCAAGTTATTCAGGAAAACCTAACAAAGTAGATTAACTAAATCTTAGGCAGTAGCCAACTCAGGCTGAGAACGTTTACTATTACGAATACCATCAATAGCTTCAGCATAATCAGGTGCTTTAAATACAGCAGAACCAGCAACGATCGCATTAGCACCAGCTTCTAGAACCTGCCAAGTATTATTGGGTTTTAGTCCACCGTCCACTTCAATCCAA
>JASJDX010000597.1 GCA_030064975.1 Pleurocapsa sp. MO_192.B19 | reverse complement strand
AAAGTATGTTCATCTCGTGCAGATATAATAAGCTTAGATGAAGAAGAGTAAAGTTGTTTGAAGTCATATTTATTAGTAAAAAGCTGCATTTTTTTAAATAGATTTTAAACTAAATTTATAGATTTTTCTGAAGCCTTAGCTTCATCTTTTTATCAATATTTATATCAAGCAGCATATAACATTGGTAAATATTTAGTATTTTCTAATCTTGCTTTCAATTCATCGTAGTTTGTAATTGCCTCTTTCAAATTAGCTGGGGTATTTTTATAGGTAGCATTAAAATTTTCAATTTTCAAATCTAATTCTAATATTTCAGAAAGTTTGTTTACAGCTATTACAGGATCATAAGCAAAATCCTCATAAAATATTATTTCAACTTTATTGTCTAATTTTTTAGATAATTTTTCTAGTTGCTTATCTCTTGCTTCAAAATCTTTGGTGAATTTATAGATCCAATCTACATCTACTTTTATTTTGTCCACAACATCATTTTTGTATTTAGGACTATGATGGCTTTCGCCATATTTTTTTCTTGTTTTATCTATTAAAACTAACATTCTAGCTCTAGATATAGCTTGTCTTAAATAATTTTTTCTCCGATTTATAATTATTACTGTATTGTTACAATTAATTTGTTGCACAAAATTATTTTCATTAAGTACATCAGTTAGTTTTGTTTTAAATCCTATGACTAGTTTGTTTTTTTCTGAATTATGTTCATCAATTTTACCGTCAAAAAAACGTCGAATAATTTTTTCTTGTTCTTCCTGATTTTTTTTAGCTAGCATTTCTCCCATTATCAAAACACGAGGATCTTGATTCATTAATGTTCTTAAATAACTGCTCCCCGATCTTCCGCTGATTATCATCAGCATTTTTTTGATTTTCATTTTTCATATTTTTATTACTTATAAAGAGGATTAAATTAAAACATAAATTAATTAGAATCCAATTGAATATCTAAAAAATCACTGATTTCTTGATTGTAAGGCTTAAAGTATTCATCTAACCTTTGCTTGATCTCCAAAGGTATTGCTGGATATTGATTGTCATATATTTTTTTAACATCAGCAATCAAATAATTTGGCAACTCTAAAAAAGCAAATATTTTTTTGATAAAATTATCTGGATTCGTCTCTAGAGTATGATAATTTAGTACCAAAACTTGTTCTTTGGGAAAGACATTCAACCAATTTTTTACTTGAGTAAAATATTTTCCCAACTGTATATAACTGCTCGTTTTAGAATAGGGTTTTTTTTCTAAATCGGCAATTTCTTGAGAGCTAAAAGCTAATTCTATTGGTCTTGTTTCATCCTTGACTCTATTTACTTGATGATAGTAATGTGAAATAGCTCTATCTGTTGGGTTTCTCAGCGAAATAATTATTTTTACATTTGGGCAAGATTCATAAATTAGTTTTGGTACTTCTTTAGATGGTAAATAACTTGGGCTAGCTTCTCCGATTAATAACTTTTGATCTTGATTATTATCTGTGGGAAATTCAAACTGAGACAAATACCAATCTAAGCCTTTGTTATAGTTGAGAGTAAAAAAATGTAATTCTTTAGGAAGTCGCTGTTTGACCGACGGATGCTGCATTAAATATTCGTAAATAGCTGATGTAGCAGCTTTCATTGCACCAATTATGATGAAATCTGGTTTACGATCTTCAATTTTCTGCATATTATTTCAAATACTTATTATCATCATAATTGTTCATAAAGTCGAACATGCTTTTGCGCACTGTCTTCAATAGATAAACGGGGCTGAATATTTTGCACTAATCTTTCCCATAATTCATACTCAGAACAAGCTTGTTTTATTCTTTTAGCCAAATTAGTATGATTTCTAACCTTAAAATGTAGTCCATTAAACTTATCTTCCACTTTTTCCGCCATTCCTCCAATGTTGCTGCAAATAATAGGACGTTTGTGCATAAAAACTTCTTGAATTACTAAAGGAGAATTTTCCCACCAAACTGATGGCACAATTACCCAATCTACTAACTCAATTAGTTCGGAAATTTCTGACTGTTTATACTTACCGTGATGAGTAACTATATCTTTATATTTTTCTAAAAACTCAGCAAACTCTTGTTTAAATTCAGGAAAACCCGAAGCTATGTTACCAAACAATTCGATTCTAAAGTCAGTAAAATCATTGTTTATTAAATATTCCACTGCTTGTAAGATTAATAACACACCTTTATAAGGATTTATTTGCCCGAAAAAGCCAAAATGATTGCGTCTTTTTTCCACTCCTAACTGTCGATGTGGTGCAGGTTCATAAACCTGACGACCATTTTCTATAACCGTCATTTTTGCTTCTGGTAACCCCCAATCAATAAAGCGTTTGGCTAGAAAATGGCTAGGTGAAATAAATTGATCTACTAAATCAAGGTGAGCTTTGAGAAACTCTTCTCTCATCTTAAACTGTTGAGGCGAGTATTCGGGAAAACAACGATAACAGCGATTTGGCGAAGCATATTCACACAGTTCCTCATTATCTTTGCGCACCATTTGCCCATCTCGATTGCAAATCAAGATAAATTCATGAATGGTAAAAACAATTTTGACATCAGGTAAAGTTTGTCTGGCAATTTGAATTGCTTCTACTCCAAATCGAATCGTGTGATGGAAGTGAATGACATCTGGCTGAAGCTGTTGCAGAAAAGCTTTAAAATCGAGATACATGAAGTTGAGTATCTGCTGAGATTGATAAAAATAATCAAACGCACCACCCCAGAATAAAGCTTCATCGTCAGAATCAACCAGCATCTGAAAAGGTGTTCCTGTATGCACTTCCCTGCTATCGCCAGCAGCAGCAGCTAAGAAAAAGGGTTGGTATTCAGTATGTTGGCGAATTGCTTTGAAAAGATCGTAGGCAAAAATTTCTGCTCCCCCAGGAAAAAAATGGGGATGATTGTGAGCGATAATTAAAACTTTTTTGGTTTTTGGCGGTGCGGCTAATGTCATAACTTTCAATTAATTTGTCAACAATTAGTCAATAATTACTGGTGAATGCTCATCAATTCAGCTATTTGTCTTTTCCAACGCTTCTGATGTAAGCGACCATTTAATCGCCAAGCCAAACTACCGTTATATACACTGTTGAGAGGAACTGATTGCCGTTCTAAGTGATATAAAGTAGCATCAGCAAAATACCAACTTTCATAGCCTAACTCCCGACACTTGAGGCATAAATCCGAGTCCTCAAAATCTCCAATTATATAATCAGTCGTTAAACCTCCTACTTGGTCATAAAGTTCTTTGCTAATCATCAAACAAGCCCCTGTAACTGCGGGTACTGCTCTAGTTTGCTGAGCAAGTGAATAATTACCAGGTAAGCCTTTGTAATAGTGAAGCGTTAACCAGAAAGGAAAAGTTGTTTGAGCGAAAAACATCCCTGCGTGCTGCAAAGAACCGTCTTCGTAAATCAATTTTGCGCCTAAAGTACCAATTTTGGGCAAAATGGCATAAAATTCCGCCATTTTTAACACCCATCCTTTAGTTTGAGCAAAAACGTCAGAGTTTAATAACACTAAATACTTGCCTATAGCTTGAGATGCTCCTGCATTATTGGCTGCTGCATAACCGCTATTGCGTTCCATCACTACCAACTTAACTGGTAACTGATAGAGAGTACAGTGGTTTAATAAAAAAGTCCTTAATTGTTCTTCTTGTTCGGGAGAATCAAGTACATAAATAATTTCACATTGTTTATTTGCAGGATCGTTTGCCATAGTTGCCAACTGTACTTTCATAAAATCCAGTCGGCGATAGAGGGGAATGATAATGGAAGCTAAAGGTTCTTTTACTGGTGTACCGATAACTGTCACATCTTTAATTCTGACTTGCTCGATACATAGTTGCTGCAATTTCAACCCAGCAGGAGCAATGCAGTTAGTCAACATTTGCTCGGAAACTTTATCAGGACTAGTAATTTGCATTACTTGTCGGCGAGCATTATAAAAGTCGCTATATTTAACATCGGGAATAATTTCAATTTCGATGTTGCCTTTGAGTCTGACTAAAAAGCGAAAGCTATGTAGTTCAGCAAAACCTTGGATCGATTTGCGAATCAAATCGGGTACTCGAGCGTAAGCACAAAACCCCAAGTTTCCTTCAAAGTTACCGTAACGAGTGTTTTGCAGAAACTCACTGACATCTCGCCGTTCTAAACGATAGATATCTTGCTTAGATAACTTAAGTTCAAAGCCCAAAGCAGAGATAGCTATAATTTCCTCTAGCATCTGATAAGGGTCTTGTAACCAACCGCTAATGAATAATCCATCAAATTTAAGAGGAATAATATAGTCGATAAAAATTTTGAAAGGCAGATTAGGATCGACATAATTAGAAGCAGGAATGTCGAGAAAGTATTGCAATTTTTTAAATAAATTCCCTGCTTCAGGTTTAAGATTTTCAGGAATTAATTTTCTTACAGTATTGCTTAAGTTTTCCCTAATTAGATGTTTTTGATAATCTGGTTTTGTTTTGAGATGTTGGATAAATTCTAAGCCATAGGCTTTTGCCGAAATCGTTCCTTCTACTAATACAGGAGAAGAACGGTTGTAGTTAATACAAATATGATAATTATCGTAATCTTCTACATACAGATCTTTGGTAAAACAGGCAACCCCTGCAACCTGTTCATGATAAATTTGAAAAAAACTAGCTTTAGCTACAGCATATTTGTGATTAGAACAAACTAAAATTTCTACTTCGTTAAATACCCAACAGTCATCTACTACAGTAGATTCAAAATAAACAATACTTGGAGATAGCCAAATACCATAGTTTAGATTCAATCGATGACCTTGAAAGTTATGCCATAACCTTTGACAAGCACTGAGTTCTAATTTGTTTTCTTGCAGATTGGCAAACAAAGAATTTATTTCAACAGCATTGAAACTATCAATCTTGCTTATTTCATCTTCTTTTTTACCATCAGCTAGCTCTTTACTATCAACTATTTCTCTTACAGTATTTTCGTAGAAATAATTTGTCGATTGGTAAGTGTTATTTGTATATCTTTCTGATTGATTTTTTTTATAAACAGCTAAATTTAATTTTTCTTCTATCTCTACCCAGTCAGGATTTAGCTCTTGAACACGACGATAAGCAGAGATTGACTCATTCCATAGTTCTTTTTCTGTTAAAGCTTTACCTAAAATATAATATAAATAATAAAAATTGTTATAAAAATTTATTCCCTGTTTACTTATGAAAATCGCTTCATCAATTTGATTTACTTTTAAAAGCTTTTTGGCTAAGTTACAATATAACCAATCTGGTTGTTTTGGTTCTAAATCAATAGCTTTTTGATAATTATCAATACATTTAAAATCATTTTCTTGGTTTTCATATACTAACCCTAAAGCTCGATAAATTTCATCAGATTCAGGATGAATTTTTAAAGCTTTTTCTCCTAATTCTAAACCTTCATCTAAACGAGCAACTTGACCAAACAAAGTAATCACATTGCCATATACCCAAGCTGGCTGATCGTCATCTAATTCAATTACCTCTAAATAAAAAGCGATCGCCTCTTCCGATTTACCTTCTTTGTGTTTAGCAACTGCTTGAGTGCTCAGCCATTCTATAGAAGAAAAATCTGCTTTTTGTTTGTCATTTTGGTGAGACATCACTGATTCCATGTTTAGGCTAAATAAGTTATTAATGTTTTGATAGCAGTCCTAAAATTTGTTTGATATCCGCCCAGTATTGTATGAAAAAGCTACTGTTACCAAGTTCAAACAGGATATAAGAAAATAAGCAACAGGTATAAGTTGTAGCGAAAAATTATTTGTTTAAAAAATCTCTTCCGAATTATATATCAAATTGTTCGGTTGTCAACTGTTTTCTAATTTTTTTATTTATTGTCATTAATTTATTGCCAATAATTTATTAAAAATTAAGTTTAATTCTTGTTTAACTACTTCAGGGGTAAAAGG
>JASJDX010000596.1 GCA_030064975.1 Pleurocapsa sp. MO_192.B19 | reverse complement strand
TACAGGATTAGTGAGTAGTGAGTGGAGTAACTATGAAGACAATTATTAGAAGTATCGATCGCACTATTACCGCCGAAGAGATTATTCCTCTATTGAATAAATACGGTATGCTATCGCGGTTGGCTTATGAAGATATCATTGATCGAACGATCGCCCAGATTGAATGCACTCCCCAAGAAATAGCGATCGCTTCTGGGTTATGGCAACATCAACAAAATAAATCAAAAACTTCCTCTGTAAACAAAGAAGAGTTTTAATACTTCTTGTTTAACAAATGTCACGATGACAGTGGAACATTCGCCTACGAGATGCGCGTTTCCTCTCGTCAATTAACTGTTAATGTTAGGGAAATAGGAGAATTACTGATAAATGGATTCAGAAGATTATTTATGAAGGCGATCGCAATTTACCAACATTTGACTACAGATCACCCAGACTGTTTTGAGGAAGTGGAATTGGATAAACCTCAGGCTAAGGGGCAAGATTTACTAGTGCGAGTTAAGGCTGTTGCCGTAAATCCCGTCGATTATAAAGTTCGCTCTTCCGTTAAAGCCAAACTAACTACCCCAAAAGTTTTGGGTTGGGATGCTGCGGGAATTGTTGAAGAAGTGGGAGAAAGTACTTCTTTATTTCAAGTAGGGGATGAAGTTTACTATGCAGGTAGTATTACTCGTCCAGGTTCAAATAGTGAATATCAATTGGTTGATGAGAGAATTGTAGGTAAAAAGCCGAGTAATCTATCTTTTGAAGAGACTGCTGCATTACCTTTAACTACTATTACTGCCTGGGAAGCTTTGTTTGAAAGACTAGGAATTGAACCTGCTAAAACAGCTAATAATCAAAAGAGTACAATACTCATTATTAATGGTGCGGGGGGTGTTGGCTCAATTGCTATTCAGTTGGCTAAACAAGTAGCAGGATTACAGGTAGTTGCTACGGCTTCTAGAGGTGACACAGTAAGATGGTGTAGACAATTAGGAGCAGATCAATGTATTAATCACCATGAAAAGCTGCTCAGTGGTTTAGAAAAGATTGGATTTGACTCTGTAGATTACATTTTGTGTCTCAACAATACCGATCAGCATTGGCAAAACATGGTAGATGTAATTAAACCCCAAGGTAAAATTTGCTCTATTGTAGGAAATCAATCACCCTTAGATTTAAATCTCCTTAAAAATAAAAGTGTCACTTTTGCCTGGGAATTTATGTTCACCAAATCGAAGTACGGCACCGCAGATATACAGTCTCAAGGAGAACTATTAAACCGAGTATCCCAGTTAGTTGAACAGGGAATTATTAAAACTACTTTCAAAGAAAATATAGGAGTATTAAACGCTACTAATTTAGCGATCGCCCATAGGAAACTAGAATCAGGTAAAACCATCGGTAAACTAGTTCTTACCGCGGAATGCGGCGGGGCATTCAAGCACCTGAACTAAATTCAGGTGACAGCCCCTTGTCAACGCAGGCAACGTCGTTTTACAAGTCCGCGTCGCCTGTGGTTTCCCAGGCGTTTATGACGGACGTGGCGGTGTACCGCTGACCTTTTGAATTCGGAATTCGGAATTTTGAGTTAGTTTCCAGTCTTCTTCGCTAGTCTGCACTGTTAATTATAGCTGTTAATTATACAAGAGGTCTATTGTTTAATTGTTACCATATATGCAAACAAAGGATAGATCTTCTGTCTTTTCTTAACCAGCAAACTAGATGTTTACCAGTATAAACAATATGAGTAGACGAAAATCTACATTAGCTTTCCAAAACTCAAGGGCAAGGTGCTTCAACAGGGTGCTAATTACAGTTAGTCTTCTTTTTATTTTATACGTCACACTTTTCCCTTTCGATTTTGTAACTAGAGTTGACCATGAATTTGATTTTAGCCTTATAAAACCGGATTCTTTAGGTGATTGGCTAAGAAATATAATTTTGTTTATTCCTTTTGGATTTGGATTGAGTTACCTAATGTTTAAACACAAGAGTAAAGAAAAAGCTTTACTTTTGGGAGTCGTAATTATTAGTTTTGGTTTATCATCAACAGTGGAAATACTACAATTATTTCTACCAGAAAGAACCTCTATGTTAACTGATATTTTAGCCAATACTATTGGTGGTTATCTGGGTTTTCTCTGCTTTAGTCTAGAGGGTGACAAAATTTCCGATTTAGTTGCGATATTAACATTCAAAATTCAAAACTCGCTCAATCTTTCGAGGTTAATATGTACATTTATTGGTTATTTAACATTAACCTTTCTGCTGTCAGCCTACTTACAAAATACTACAAATTTAAGTAATTGGAACTCTGATTTTCCTTTATTGCTAGGTAATGAACAAACAGCCGATCGACCTTGGCAAGGACAGGTTTCTCAACTTTATATTGCCGCGCGAGCTATTTCCCCGTCAGAGGTAGAATATGTCTTATCTCAAAATAATCCATTGACTGTAATCAAAGATTCTCTGGTAGCTTCATACCAGTTGAAGGGTAAAGGAGGTTACTCTGATGGAAAAGGGAATCTGCCAGACTTAACTTGGAGAGGAGTACCGCCGAATTCCCCCGATAGAAAGGGGGTCCTTTTGACTTCCAATCATTGGCTAGAAACAGCAGCTTCAGCAACGTTATTAAACCAGAGGCTTCGTAATAGTTCTCAATTCACATTGATCGCTACCGTGGCTACTACTGACACAAACCAGACTGGTCCAGCTCGGATTGTTTCACTTTCGGCTGGTCCCTTACAGCGCAATTTTACTCTTGGACAGGAGGGAACAAGTCTGGATTTTCGCCTGCGAACTCCTCTGACTGGTAGCAATGGGTCTAAACCCTCACTGAGTATTCCCAATATTTTTGCAGATACCAGCCCTCATAATTTGATTATCACTTACGATGGATCGATTATTAAAATCTCTCTGGATAATTCGACCCGATCGTATTCCCTAGAACTTCATCCTGGATCGCGTCTATTTTGGCAATTACTCCCACCTCATTCTAATAGTTTGAGCAATAAACTCAGTAAAATTTTCTATTATGGACTGATATTTGTCCCATTAGGCTTTATTTTCGGCTTAATAGTCAAACTATCTAGACTAAGAACTCACCAGAATAGATTGTTGATTTTTACAGGATTATTATCTTCGTGCGGTATTTTCGAAGTACTTCTAAGTACAGTGAGTGGTAAATTTATGAGCCTAGAAAATTTATTGCTTAGTTTAATAATTATGACCGGCGGAATGCTGCTAACAGAATTGACATCTTCACCTTCCTCAAACTCACTTAGGATCGAGGATTAAAAATTCATTCAACTTAAGTTGGTTGAGGCTTAGCAGTGCAATTCGGGTTTTGAGAAATGGTCAATGAGGGGGATTTTTGGTTTGAGTTTCATTCTTGTTTCAATACCTTCGCCAAAAGAAGATCACTGAACGTAGCCTCAGAACTGACGTTGAACAAATTTGACAGGAATTTAAAGCAGTTTATAGGATTCAACTTCCAAAACAGCGCCAATCATCGCCATCGTCATAACATCCTCACGAATTTTTCCTTCTATTTCTACCTTGATTCCTTCTTGTTGTAATTCTGCTGCGGGATCTTTTAGCTCATAGGTAGTGCCATCTGCTGTTACTAATGCCCACACACCAAAACCAAAACCTTTTTTCTCGACTGTTCCTGTGACCTTCATTCCGACTACCTCTAAAACGATGAACGATGAATTATGAGGGCGGAGAAAAAACCTTTTCTTACTCCTTATCCCTCATCCTTCATCCTGTTAAAAATTACGCTCTTTGCTTTTCCCTCTGGCTAGCTAAATAAGCCAAACCCACACAGAGAATAGCATTGACCATTAAATAAGTACGGGCGATCGCTCCACCACCTAAAAGCCAGAGATTCGGATCGGCAAAAGCACTAACTCCTAAGCAAGCAGCAACTCCAATACTTGAACCGATGGCAAACCATTTAAGAGAGGGGTGTCCCAGTAACAAGACAGTTAAGATCAAGGGAATTAAAGCACTAGCAAATAAGGGATTAAGGTTAGAGCTACCTAAGACAACATTACCTAGTTCAGGAAGGGAACTACCAAACAAACGCATTGGCCATTGGGGTAAATCAAACCAATATAATCCTTGGAGGAAAAATAAACCAGAACTACCAAAAATCAAACCGCCATTCAAACCCAAAGTAAAGGGTAAATAGTTGCGTAAAAACCAAGCTAGTAGATATGAACCAATTACCATACCTAACTTAGGTAACAAGGCTACCGCACCACCATCAATCCAGAAACCAAGATTTAGATAGCCACTCTTACGTAACCAACGGAAGAAATCGTTAAAGGTAATTTTACCTTTGAGAGCTAACTGAACTGCTGCCCCTGCATCTAAATGTCCTGCACCAAAATGATTAAGATGGTCTTCTTGTATCTTACGAGAAGATTGTTTGAGGATATCTAAAACTTCAGATGGCTCTTCTACACCAGTAGCTCTAATCAAAGCCGCGACACCAGCTACATGAGGAGCAGCCATGCTAGTTCCTTGGAAACCAACAAACACAGATTCACCAGTACTAGGATTGACTGTATTTTGAATAATTTTACCTGTCTCACTACCCCCAGGAGCAGAAATATCAACTCCTGCACCAAAGTTAGAGTAAGAGGCTTTATCCCCCGCAGCATCAATAGCCGAAACACTAATCACATTAGGATAACGGGCAGGATAGGAAGAGGAATTACGACCTTCATTACCAGCCGCAGCTACGATTACTACTCCTTTACTGTGGGCATATTTAATCGCTTCTTCCATCATGTTACTAGCACCACCACCACCTAAACTCATGTTGATTACATCTGCGCCATTATCAGCAGCAAATTTAATCGCTTCGGCAATATCGGCAATTGTTCCACCACCACTACCAGAGAGAACTTTGAGGGGCATAATACTCGCTTTGTAGGCAATACCCGCAACGCCATAGCCATTATTAGTAGACTGGGCAATAGTTCCTGCTACATGAGTACCGTGTCCGTTATCGTCACTAGCATCATCTTTATTATTGACAAAATCGTAGCCCTTGACAAACTTGGTTAGTTTTAAATCGGGTACTTTACTCACCCCTGTATCAATTACAGCAATGGTAATACCTTCCCCTTTAGTTTCGTCCCAAGCTTGTTCGACATTGATATTACGAAAGTTCCACTGTTTAGTATAGTCAGGATCGTTAGGAACTTCTAAAGCATGATATTGATAGTTAGCTTCAATATATTCTGTATCTTGGCTTAAAGGCGATCTCTTTAATTCTTGAAGTGTATTTTGATCTCCTTCTACAATATAAATGCGATCGTTAATGGAAAAAATACTGTTGAGGTTAACTTGTTGATCGTATTTCTCAGAAAGCCATTGAATCTCGTCACTAATCTTGGCGATCGGCACTTCTTCTTTAAAATCTAAAATAATGGAGTTAAATTCCCCTTGTTGTGCCAGTCCTTTGAAATTGAATAGGGCAAACCCAATCCCCAGAACGAATAAGCACAGCAGCACTAGTTTCTTCATGGCTACTCTTGTATAAATTTTATTTTCTTATTTACTAAGATAACGTACCACTTATACAACAAGTATGTTTTCAGGGAAAGACTTCTTAGATCGAGTCTATTGGAAGTATAACTATTGCTAGAGCAACTTAGCGATCTAGAACTTGAAAAATTGTTGTTTCGCTGTTTAAAATTCAGGCTCTCAAAATAAAAGTAATTCACAAGGAGAAGCACGATAAAACTCACAACACAGTAAACGGATATTGCTGATGTGCTTCAAGATTTTGACACATCAATGAGTGTGTAACATTAGTTAATCAGTAGTCCCCTTTGTTAGTAACCCTTTACTGAAGTTAAGAGAATGAGAGACTCTAAAACCATGCCGTCAGATCGTAGTAAGGTAACTCTTCGTGAAATTACAGCTGATAGCGTTCGCACGATTTGCCAACTCTCAG
>JASJDX010000096.1 GCA_030064975.1 Pleurocapsa sp. MO_192.B19 | reverse complement strand
ATTGACTTTAGTAATGCTTTTTTTACGCCCAAAGCAACTATCAATACTTCGGGGTTAGCTTTCGATTCCACAGAAGCCAAAATTATTGGAGAAGTAGGGGTTATCGGCAAGATTATTGATGTTAACCATTTAGAAGGTAACGAAACTGTCTTGCGTAATTTAATCCGTAACTTTCGTAGTTCAGAACAAATAACTGATGCCAATTATATCGAATATCAACGAGAGCAATTAAGAACTAAACAATTAAGCGATCGCCTAACTCAAATATCTTCTTGGCAAACAATATTTACTTGGTCTTGGATTAGCTTAATTCCTCAATGGCTAAGCTTAAACTTATTATTATTACTAGGAGACTATGGTACAAATATTAATTTATTATTTACTATTGGCATAATAGCGATTACTTTCTTTGGTTTTTTATTTTGGTTTATCGATCGCTATCGACCTAATATTTCTCAGCCAATTATACCCAATAGCCAGGAAATCATTGTCATGCTTAGTAGTTACCTTACCTTGACTATTTTGAGCATTATTAATATTTTTATTACCACAGATAGACCTTGGCTAACTTTAGTTGGGGTTGCCATTATTCTCTTACCAATACCAATACTTTTAACAAGTTTAATTTATGGACAAGGAAGATATCACAAACTGCTGGATACCACCTATTTTGTCGAAGATGGTTCTTTTCGCGAGTTTCGCTTCTTGTTAGGGCGTTTACCCATTATGCCTCGGTTTCCCTTTTATCGCGATCGCTATGAGCCTATTTTGTGGCAAAAACGTTGGAATTGGCTCAACTACTACGACTTTAGTTTAAACAATATTTTCAAGCTAGGATTCAATGATATTCGTCTGCGAGATCGACATTTACCAGGATTAATTGCTACTTTAGTTTGGTATCAATGGTGTATTGGAGTTTTATATATCATTCTGCTATTTTGGACGCTTTCTCGCACTATTCCTGGTTTAAACCTGTTAATCTATTTTTGATTTTAAATCAAGAAAGCGATCGCATTCCTCAAAATTCCCTAAATTGCCCTCAGTAGATTGTAGAACTAGCTACCAAGCATCTGTAACTTATACAGACTAGCATACAATCCTTTGGTTGCGAGTAATTCATCATGACTACCAGATTCTACTAATTCTCCCCGCTTAAGTACCAAAATCTTATCCACATTACGGATAGTAGAAAGACGGTGGGCGATAATAATTGCTGAACGATCTATTAATAAGTGATCTAAAGCTTCTTGAATTAAAGCCTCAGTGGAGACATCTAAACTAGAAGTAGCTTCGTCTAAAACTAAAACGTGAGGATTACGAATAGCTACCCGTGCAAAAGCCAAGAGTTGTTTTTGTCCTCCTGAAAGGTTGGTACCTCTTTCCCGCAGTATTGTATTGTAACCATCGGGCAAATTTTCAATAAAGCGATCGATATTAACCAACTTAGCTGCTTGTTTGACTTCTTCTAGGGAATAATCATCACCCAGAGTAATGTTGCGTTTAACATCTCCTGCAAACAAGAAACTTTCTTGTAAAATTACGCCAATATAGCGACGTAGATCCGCCTGGGGAATATCTCTAATATCAATTCCGTCTACCAAAATTCTGCCTTTACTTGGTTCATAAAGACGACACAGCAAACGAATAATCGAGCTTTTGCCTGCACCTGTTGGGCCAACTAATGCCACTTTTTCTCCAGGTTTAATTGTAAAGTCTAAATTTTTAAGAACATATTCATCGGTTTTATAGCCAAACCAGAGATTTTCAAAGCGAATTTCACCAGTTTTTGAGCTATTTGCCCTATTTGTTACTAAAGTGCGGTGTCCCTCGGCAACAGAGATGACTTTATCTCTAATTTCAATTGGTTCGTTTAATAATTCTGTAATCCGTTCGATCGCCGTAAACCCAGACTGAAACATAGTGAATTTATCTGCAAACTGACGTAGAGGGTTAAATAACCGTTGAGAATAAAGAATAAATGCCGATAAAGCACCATAAGTCATACTATCTTGCAGCACAAAAATACCACCCAACCAGAGAACTGCTGCGATCGCCACAAGGGCAATCCATTCTAACGTAGCCGATACAGCCGAATCGTGAAAGATAGTTTTATCAACTTCTATGCGATATCGTTCATTAATCGAGCGATACATTTCACTGTTGTATTGTTCCCGCCGAAATAACTGAACGATATTAATCCCCGCAATATTTTCTTGCAGCATCGAATTAAGCTTAGATAGTTCTTCCCTAGCTTTGTAGTTTGCCTTACGATATTGCTGCTGGAAATAAATAATTAATGCGGTAACAGGAATCAGCATAAAAACCAAAATCGATGCCAGTTTCCAGTTCACTATGTAAATCGTAATTATGATCGCCACAATAGAAACAAAGTCACTAACTACCCCTACTGCACCACTAGCAAAAACATTACCCAAAGCTTCAACATCACTAGCAATACGAGTAATCAGTTTTCCTACAGGAGTGCGATCAAAAAAGCTCGAAGCAAGGGAAGTAACATGAGTAAATAAATCTTCCCTAACTTCAGCTGTAATTTCCTGTCCAATTTTCTGTACTAAGTAGCCTTGAACAGAGGCAAACATTAGTCTGATAGCTATAGTTATCAATAACAATCCTACTAAGAGGTTAATTCCTTGGGCAACCGATCCCCCATTCAAAAAAGCCCAAGTTGGTTCTTCTCGTAACAGAGATATAGCTTGACCAATAATTAGCGGTTGAATTGAACCTGCCACAGCCAAAGGCACCAGCAAGATTAAACAAATTACTAGCGTACCTCTACTGTTGCGAGTGTAGGGAATCAACTTAAGAAATAACCACCAATCATTATTTTGGTTTTTAACTTTAGTTTCTGGCGGAGGGGAAGTGGCGATCATAATTTTATTTGTGGCTGAAAACAGAAAATATTTATGTTACTAGCTGTTTGTTCTGAATTATTATGAATATCTAGTCTTTTATTCAAATTATGGCAAGGTTTTAGCCGATAATCTACAAACAAAAAAAATATCGCTGGATTTTATAGCAATGTTTTATGGGAAAAGCGATCGCTTTCCTGACATCATCTGTTGCATTGATATTGTTAGATCGTGTCAACTATAGACCTTCGAGTAACTCTTTCTCTGAAACTTTAACAATAGAGGACAGTAGATTTTGCGTTATATTAAATTCTTGTTCGGTACCATTATCCTGAGATAAATCATCAAGTGCCTCAAGAAATGCGTAGATAAGTACACCTTTAAATACCGATTGTTCGGTCTTCGTCAACGGCAAACACTGGTGATACATCAATAAAGTGTCTTTAAGTTCCTCAAATGTTAAAAGGCTTCCTCCTCTGGCTGAAGAACTACTAGTTAGTCCAATACACAAATCGAGCAATCGCTCTCCCTGGGTTGACATATCTACATCCACAATACCGCTGAGGGAATTATCTTGAAAGAAAACATGGCAAAATCGAAAATCGTTATGAATTGTTGCAGTAAACATTTAACCTCTTAGTTTTGCTACCAATTCATTGATATTGTCACGATTGAGACGATAACTTAAGGGATGGGCAATTAATCTAGCACTACTCTCATAAAGTATATCTGTTTCAATCAAGCCATTTTCCTTGAGGGTTTTGCCTGTAGAAACCAAATCGACAATAGCTTCAGACATTCCTGTAATTGGGCCTAATTCTACTGAACCAGATAAGGGAACAATTTCCACCGGCAAATCGATACTATCAAAATGTTCTTTAGCGCAGTTGACAAACTTAGAAGCAACTCTACCGTGGGGTGGTAATTCAACCGAACGCCGATAAGGACTACTTGCAGGTACTGCCACCGACAAGCGACAATAGCCAAATTCGAGATCGATTAAATTAGCAACTTTTGGTTGTTTCTCTCGCAACACATCATAACCAACAATTCCCAGTTGCGCCTGTCCGTATTCGACATATACAGGAACATCCTGCGCTCTAACTAATAAAGCTCTAGCGATGTTAGTAGGATCGGTAATCTGTAGCTGACGATTAGTTTGATCGAGAAAGGCACTAAAATCCAAGCCTAAGTTGCGAAATAAATCGATACTGTCTTTTAATAATGCGCCCTTTGGTAAGGCAATAGTAATCATAGAAATTATTTATCAAAAATATAAACAACAAAGATTTGCTGAGGCTCAAATAAACAGTTGATTGGTAAATTTTTAAAAGCTATTTCTTAACTAATACTGGTTTAACCTCAAATAGCTTACCGTAGTTATTCCCTAAAAAAATATTATTCTTAACCCCAATCTTTTTAATTAGCAGTGATCTAAATGTCAGGAAATAGACATATAAATCATGTATAATTAGCCAGAAATTTGCAAATATAGCTGTAAGATGAAAAAAAGCATTTTAAACACGATTGATGTGGTAAACCACACTCAATAAAAGTAAATTAAGCTAATTTTCAATGCATCCCAAAGGGAATTTTAATTTCCCTTTAATAGTTATTCAGGAGGTATCAACCGCAATGGATTGTAGTCATATTCAGTTCTGTGGCGATAAATCAAAAGTAGATTTCCCACAATTGCAACGTCTATTTGCGAAAACAGCTTTTTGGGCGCGAGAACGAAATATTGACGAGCTTCAAATCGCGATCGCCAATAGCAATCCTGTGGTAACTGTCTGGGATAAACAACGCCTCATTGGTTTTGCCAGAGCAACTTCTGACGGGATCTACCGTGCTGGTATTTGGGATGTGATTATTGACCCCGATTATCAGGGAGTGGGTTTAGGGCGTAAGCTCGTACAAACTGTCTTATCTCATCCTTTGGTTAGCAAAGTAGAAAGAGTTTACTTGACTACTACTCATCAACAAAGCTTTTACGAACGTATCGGCTTCCAACAAAACGAAACTACAACAATGGTGTTGTATAACAACTCAGAATCTTCCGAAGACTTAGCCCGACGAATCAAAGAAATACCAGTAGCAATTGATAATTGGTAAGGGATAATTGACAACTATTTAAAAAGCTAATAGCTAATAGCTACGAACCAAATAACCCCCAGCTAAAACCGAAAAAGCAGCAGCGATCTAAGCCATTACCATTCCCCCATCGACGTTAAACACCTGACCAGTAATATAGGCTGCTGCGGGATCGGCAGCCAAGAAACGGATTGTTCCTGCAACTTCTTCGGGTTTACCATAACGACTAAGGGGAATTAACTTAATAATGTCGTCAGATTTAAGATCGTTGGTCATATCAGTCTCAATAAACCCTGGTGCAACTGCATTGACGGTGATCCCACGATTGGCTAATTCTTTAGCAATAGTTTTGGTAAAGCCAATTACTCCAGCTTTTGCTGCACTGTAGTTGGCTTGTCCAGGATTGCCCATTTGTCCTGCAACCGAAGCAATATTAATAATTCTGCCACTGCGCTGCTTCAGCATAGTTTTACTGACTGCTTTGGTACACAAAAATACCCCAGTCAGATTTAAGTCAATTACAGCTTGCCATTGTTCGGGTTTCATCCGCAGCAATAAAGTGTCTTGAGTAATCCCCGCATTGTTAACCAAAACGTCAATGCGCCCGAACTTATCGAGGGTTTGTTTAATTAAATTATCTACTTCTGCGCTTTGGGAGACATCTGCTTGTAAAGCGATCGCTTCTCCGCCCGCTGTAGTAATCTCTTTTACGGTGGCTTCTGCGGCATCACTAGAGCGAGCATAGTTAACGACAACTTTTGCCCCTTGAGTAGCTAATGCCATAGCTGCTGCTTTACCAATACCCCTAGAAGCACCCGTAATCACTGCAACTTTATCTTTTAAATACTGTAGATTTTCTGGTAATAATTCCATCACTTGCCCCTTTGAAATAAGCTTAAGAAACTAAATAAAATTACTAGGATTTCTAGTTAACTTAGCTATCATATAGGCTAACTAGTCTCTTAGACTAATTTTCTCTTGGCGACCAATATATACAAGGCGATCTCTATGGCAGTTAAAAAGCAATTCTCTAGTTTTCAAGATTTGTTAGAAAGTTCCAATGTCCCTGTATTAGTAGATTTTTATGCAACTTGGTGTGGCCCTTGTCAGATGATGAATCCGATTTTAGAACAGGTAGGGGCAATTTTACGCGATCGCCTCCAAGTAGTCAAAATTGACACTGATAAATATCCTAATTTAGCTTCCAAATACCAAATTGAAGCTTTACCAACCTTGGTTTTATTCAAGAATGGTAAACCAGCCGAAAGAATTGAAGGCGTATTACAAACTACTCAACTAATTAAGCATTTGAGTACTTTTGTTTGATATACAGTTATCAACCTCTGACTCTAGGAAGAAATTAGTTACAAGGTGGGCAATATTTTTACAGTCTTCAATCCTGATTCGACTTGTGAACATGGCCTCCAAAACTATTAATCTTAAGAAATAAGAAATTAGTAAGAGTATTAAATACTGAGCTTCTAACGGGTGCAGTTTTTGCTCCCGCAATAGATTAAAACAAGCACATTGGCTACTAAAGATAAAACCTTAACTGGGCAAGGATTTCAGAATGTGCAAGTTAAGAGTCTTATTTAAACAAGCAAAGATTCTATATAATAGAATGCTTATAGTATAAAGCTGACCTAGTTAACCAGGCAGCGATAACTTCGTTAAGCTTCGCTAACGCGCTTTTCTAATAACTATGCTTAATCCGAATTTGGAAGCAATCGAACTAAATAAAGATGAATATCAGAGGTATTCCCGCCATATCATCTTGCCAGAGGTAGGACTAGAAGGGCAAAAACGCCTCAAAGCAGCTAGCGTTCTCTGTATCGGTAGTGGCGGTCTTGGTTCTCCCCTATTGTTGTACCTTGCAGCCGCAGGTATTGGCAGAATTGGCTTAGTGGACTTTGATATTGTCGATAGTTCTAATTTGCAACGTCAGATTATTCACAGTGAATCATGGGTGGGAAAACCTAAGATTCAGTCAGCCAAAGACCGCATTCATAGTATTAATCCTCATTGTCAGGTAGATTTATACGAAACTGCCATAAGTTCGGCTAATGCTCTCGATATTTTAGCTCCTTATGACGTAGTAGTTGATGGTACAGATAACTTCCCTACTCGTTATCTCACCAACGATGCCTGTGTCTTACTAGACAAGCCTAACGTCTATGGTTCTATTTTTCGTTTTGAAGGACAAGCAACAGTCTTTAACTACGAAGGAGGTCCTAACTACCGCGATTTATATCCTGAACCACCACCACCAGGAATGGTTCCTTCCTGTGCCGAAGGTGGAGTATTAGGGGTTCTTTGTGGCATCATTGGCACAATTCAGGCAACAGAAACGATTAAAATTATTCTGGGGGCAGAAAACACCCTGAGTGGTAGATTGCTACTTTATAATGCCTGGGATATGAAATTCCGTGAGTTAAAATTACGACCCAATCCCGAACGTCCCGTAATTGAAAAACTAATCGATTACCAAGAGTTTTGTGGTATTCCTCAAGCGGCAGCAGCAGCCGAAGAAGCTAGTACTATGATTTCAGAAATGACGGTTCAAGACTTAAAACAACTCATGGATAGCGGTAAGGACGATTTTGTCCTGTTGGATGTCCGCAATCCCAACGAATACGAAATTGCCAAAATTGATGGCTCAGTTTTGATTCCTCTATCTGAACTTGAAGACGGTAGTGGTATTACTAAAGTCAAAGAATTAGTCAATGGACATCGTCTAATTGCTCACTGCAAATTGGGAGGGCGATCGGCAAAAGCTTTAAATATCCTCAAAGAAGCAGGAATTGAAGGCACAAATGTCAAAGGTGGTATTGCTGCCTGGAGTCAAGAAATCGACTCCAGTATTCCTCAATACTAAAGAATGGAATGAAAGTTTAATAATTAATTACCTGTGGACAGTAATCTAGTAATTATGGGTTTTAAGTTAGCTGTTTAATTGAAAGCTAAAAATTTGGGAACTCATAATTACTTTTATTTCTCATGCCGATTCTTATGATCTAGCCTTAGTATGGGTGTGAATTAAAAATATCGTTAAATTGCCATGAACATTCTAGTAAAAGCTATTCGTTGGACTAGTTTAATTTCTTTACCTGCATTTCTATTAACCATCCCTAGTTCTCCTGCTATGGCGGGTAGTATTGGGAGTTGTGCCAATAGCCTAATTAATGATGGTGTTGCTGAATCAGCAGCAGCGGCGGCTTGTTCTGATGCCCTAGAACCTAGTTTAATAGCTTCTTGTGTCGCAGATATAGCAACTGGAACTGACATTAAAGGAGATGATGCTCTACAGTCATGTTATCGTGTTCGTCGACCAGAAGAATTAGCTAGTTGTGTGACAGATCTTAGTAGCAGTCTGGCCCAGGGAAAATCTGCCATGGCTTTGGATAACTGTCGTCGTAGTTTATTGCCTGAACGCTATGCAGAATGCACCATTGACTTAACGAGTATTGCTAATATATCTAGCGAAGAAGCTATGAAAAGTTGTATTACTGCGCAGTTTTACCCTAGCGAAGTAGCTCCATAAATTACTATATACAATCAAGTATTCAATAATCATCTAATTTAATAGTAAGTAGAATTCAGAAAAGTTTGATCGAGTATTCTGCTTACTTTTTTAGTCCTTTTGAGTTGTTCTTCAAAATGATTCTACCAATTAATATCTTTATCTTTACTTTGCCATTCTTGACGCAGAATTGAGAGCAAAATTACATTTTCAAATATTCCCCATTTTCTGATTCTTTGTCGCAACAATCCTTCTGGTTTAAAACCATTTTTTTGGAGTACTTTACCTGAAGCTGGATTTCTCACCATATGATAGGCATATATTCTATTAAGAGATAAGGTTTCAAATCCACAATTAAGCAGGGGTTTTAAGGCTTCACTCATATATCCTTTTCCCCAAGCTGCGACTGCTAACCAGAAACTTAGTTCTGCTACAGAATGTTCTCTGTCCATATCCCTAATTTCTATAATTCCAATTAACTTAGCTTCTAGTTTAGACTCGATCGCGTAGCGTGGGCGAAGCCCAATCGCAAATGTAACCGAGCAACCTATTTTTAATTCAGCTATTTTTTTTGATATATATCGTTCTGCTTCACCATCTGGATAAGGATGAGGAATGGAAATCGTTGTATCGGCTATTTGGCGATCGCTAGCAAGTTTTTGAATTGAAGTGGCATCTGTAGGAGAAAGTGGACGTAATAACAATCTTTCTGTTTCTAGTATTGCTGGCAAAAACATATTCAAATTCAAATTAAAGGATACATCTAATGTCTTGCGATCGCTAATTTAACAACCCGTGTATTTTCAGTTACTAATTGTGTCTATATTGTTTTAACTAAATGCTTTTTCAGTAACTTACCCAAAATTGCGATACCCTGCTCAATTACTTCAGGAGAATGGGAAAAGTTTAAGCGTAAAGCATTGTATCCTTTTTGTCCTGGGAAAAATGGCATACCAGGATAAACAAACACATTTTCTGACCAAGCCTGACGAGCAATCGACACCATGGAAACTTCAGATGGTAGCTGCACCCAGAGAAATAAGCCGCCATTAGGTACAGTCCAAGTAGCCTCTTCGGGAAAATAACGTTCTAGTGCTTGTAGCATGGCATTACGACTGCATAGATTACTAGCTCGCAGATGGTTAAGATGACGGCGATGATGTCCTGAAGCCAGATATTCGCTAACAATTGCCTGAGAAACTGTAGAAACATGAAGATCGTGAAACAGCTTTTGTTTTAAGAGAGGACGATAATATTTTCCTGTAGCTAACAAATATCCAACTCTCAAACCAGGCATCAAAGTCTTAGAAAATGTGCCAGTATAAATAACTGAATCGCTACGATCCAAAGATTTAATCGGTGGTGGTACAGGTTCAAAATTTAAGCCTTCATAAGCATTATCTTCTAGAATCAAACACCCATATTGTTCGGCCAAAGCTAGTAATTGCTGGCGATGCTGAAGTGCAGTAGTAATCCCAGTAGGATTTTGTAAGGTAGAGACAGTATAAATTAATTTGGGACGATGACTTTGCAGATATTGTTCTAAAAGTTCTAGATTCATCCCCGATCCCTTCATGGGAATACCGATAATCCTCGCACCAATATTTTCAATAATGTCTAGAGTTCCATAATAGGTAGGACTTTCAGTAACTATCCAATCTCCAGGCTGAAGATAATGATTCATGACTAGAGATAGTCCTTGTTTTGAGCCATTTGTAATAATTAGATCATCAGCAGAAATTTCTAATCCCAATTGAATCAGCATCTTGACAATTTGTTGTCTTAAAATAAGCTGTCCTTGAGGAAAATCATAGTTAAACAAACTTTCTGTTACCTGTTTCATAGCTCGCCTGGCATGACGTTGTAGATCTTGTAAGCCAGAAGATATGGGAAAGCCACTACTAAAATCAATTACTCCAGGCTGACTTTTTGCCTGTACTGAAAGCTGATAAATATCGAAAAAAGAAACGCTTTTTTGCTCGGGAATAATTACTTCTTGAACTGGAGCAAAATTAGATTTTGGTTGAGTAGAAATCAGAGATTCTGGATTAACGAAGTATCCTGCTCCTGGACGGGCATGAATTAAACCATCTGCTTCTAAGACATTATAAGCCTCAATGACAGTTAATTTATTAACCTGAACATTTTTAGCTAAAGCTCGAATTGAAGGAAGGCGATCGCCTGTTTTTAAACTTCCTGATTTAATTAAGCGACTAAAGCGATCGCGAATTTGTAAATAGACTGGGTTTGCTGCTTGACGGTCGATAGGAATTTTCACTTTCCGTTCCTCTTTGCGTCTTCAGTTATATTACGCCATATCTTGCTGGTTTTCCTGGTACGGTTTTGATGGCTTTTTAATAGGACAGTTGAAAAACATGATAACTGTACTAGCTATAATTTAAAATTTTTGTACCTTCTTATTTTGAATTTTATAAACAATAGTATTAATAGGTTTTAAACCATAGTTAATTGACTAATCATGATTAAAAATAGCAAAAAAATACTCACTATAATTCATGATTTTTGTTCTAATCTAATCAATAAAAATAACGAAATTAAAGTCTGGCAAAAATACGACGGGATAGGTAATACTTATTGGCTAGTTTTTGATCCTACCACAGGTTACTATAGCTATTTTAATTCTGAACAAGAGGTAAGAATATGGCTTGAAGAGCGTTATCATCGTCATCCAAAACAAAACTATTGATTTGATATTTTAGGAGTAATCTAAAATGAGTTATTCTGAAAATAACCTAAATTTAACTCACCCAAAAATAATAATTGAACATAATAAAATACTTATGCTCTTCCAAAAATTTTGGCGATTTAGTAATTTCTATGGGGAATATCTTGCCAGTCTCCATTCTCAAAAGAAAATTGAAAAGTAATTTTTATTAAGGATATAAGTAGGTAGGCGGAATTAAATTTCAATAGCTCTTAGCTCTTAGCCATTAGCTTTTAGCTGGAGTTATTTAACGGGGAAGGCGAACCCACCGTTAATTGAAGACCGCTAAAATCAAAGATTTTTAACGGGGGTCAAAGACCCATGCACGCGGGTATCTAAAAGCTAAAAGCTAAAAGCTTTTTAGATAAAACGAAAATAATCTAAATTCACTGATTAGCACTTGCTACTTGCTACTTGTACGGGTCAACGGCCGTTGACCCCTACTTGCTACTTTTTGAGCAAACTGTTGAACCCTTTAGGGTGTCTCACCGCTAATTCACATTAGAAATACAGTTAGGTGAAACATCAGGGGTACGGGTAGGGATCTTGTCTGTAGAGTAGGCAGTTAAAATAATTTGACCATCTTCAGTTTTGATGACGCCCTGGGCTGGAAGTATGTCCCCTATGCTAGTTTTAATGGGTTTGATATCTAAAGATTGAACTTGAGATTGAACTGGTGGCTGGGGGGTGGTAGTTTTGCCATTGACTAAGATGGTATCTAAATCAATTGGTTCTATTGGTTGGGGAGGAATACCGCCTCTACCTTCTAGGGTGAAATTACTAATTTTTCCCGCCAGGCGATCGCTTTGACAAGCTTGAGCCACAGTTTGTACAGAAAAATCTTGAAAACTATGAAATAAATTATTCCCTGCTCTATCTCCATTTTGGATGGTAAAATCATTCCCCTCGGCATTAACTGTAGTGTTGGTAGTGCCGTCTGGTGTTACTTGTGCGTTAGCTGATTTGACAAAAACTCCTGGAATGATAATGCAGCTAACCAAAGATAGTAATAAAGATAATTTCTTTTTCATGTTTAACTTCTCAACTTCTCGATAGTTTAGTTGAGATGCATTATACAGATATAAGTATTTAAAATCAGTTAACTAAATTAAGGGTTATTTAAAAGCTTTTAGCTCTTAGCTCTTAGCTTTTAGCTTTTAGCTTTTAGCTTTTTTAAAATTTGGTTATTGTGGTCTACTCATATAAAAAGCGCAGTAATACTAAATCCGATTACCAAAGCATACTTTTGGTTTGAGATTTTAGATTAGACTTAAACCCTTCTGCCATCTGCCTGCATGCAGCAAAAAGAATGCCTTTGCGCCTCCTGCCTTCACACAACGAGTAAGTGTTGTATTTAAACAGGATTTAGTATATTTGATTCAAAAAAGCGATTGGGCGCAGCCCACGCTTCGCGATCGCGCCCTGGGTGTGCAAAACGCAATCGCTAAAACAAAAGATTCCACAGCCTACTTACTGTAAATACTGTAATCGCCGCAAATCCTAGTACGATTAATGTCAGGAGTAAAATCAAGCCAACAGTAAACAGGCGCTCGCTTTTACTAGTTTCGGCAATATCTAAATGTTTTTCTAATAGCTCAATATTTTTCACATTAGATTTCCAGCCAACATCAAATATATCCCCCAATACTGGAATAGTACCAGCAAAAGAATCTAAGAGAATATTGCCTACCATTTTATATAAAACTTCACGGGGTAATCCCATTCTGGCAGCTTCTACCACAATATAAGCAGATATTCCCCCAGTTACCGTATCACCACCTCCAGGAAGCAAACCCAAAATTGGATCTAGTCCAAAGCGAAACTTAGTTCCAGGTATAGGAATCGCATTATCCAATAGCCGACTAATACGACGGAGTTTGTTGACTTTAGCAACTTGCTTAGGAGGTACTGGGGTTTTCATTTTTGTTTAGCTGGAGCTACTTGTTAAACTTGTTAAACACCTAAATCTTGCATCGCTAAACGAATTTGTTCGATGCGTCGGCGGTTAACTCCCAAGTCAGATTCTCCCACCCGCGAAGCAGATCTAACGTGAATAATATTTTCATCTTTGGGAAAATAAAATTCTACATCATCCACAAATTTAAAAATACGACTGGTCGATTCACTGCGGATATAATTATCTTTCTGTTCGATTACTTCAGTGCGGGGAACAACAGAAAGCACTTTTAATAGAGTTTCTTTTGCTGTAGCGCGATCGCTTTGGTAAGTAATTGGTTCTATTGCATGATCCGCATCACCATCTTGACTGACTACACAATTTGGAGAACTTGGACAAGCAGATAAATGACCATTATTAATACCAATCGCAGCCAAAGCAGGATTAGAAAACATGAGACTGCTCGATAGGGTAATAATAATGCCGAAAATAATTGAGATAAAACGAGACACAGTAATTAACTCTCTAACAAAATACTCTTTATACTATAGAGCGATTCTTAACTTTTATCGGGCTTCGCCCTTGAAGGCAGAAGTTGTAAGGCAGATGGCATTCGGTTAGGCTTTTCTTCTTCCTTCTCGCTTGTGGGTTCAAGACCCCCGCCAAAACTTCGTTTGGCGGTCTTCAATTGCTGGCGGGTCTGAATCCCCCTGCAATTGTCCTTCTGCCCTCTGCCCTCTGCCTTCTGCCCTCGTTCAATACTAGTACCGCTTCGCTCTTTGTAGGGGTCAAAGGCTGTTGACCTCTACAAGTAGGAAGTAGGAAGTAAGATATCGTAAAGGTTTCAACAACGCGATTACACTTGAGTCGCGAAACCTCAGCGTGTCTCGCGTTCAAATTGGATAAATGGTTATTCTATTTCCGCCCATCTCTACTAGTTATTACTTCACGGAACAAAACCGTTGACAAAATAAAATTAATTACCTGTTTTAAACCATCACCCGTTTTACAATTAGTGTAAGCAATAGGTTTCCCTCGTCGATGTTCTGGTGCTTGTTGGCGTATCAAATCCAAGTCTGCGCCAACATAGGGAGCAAGATCTATCTTATTAATCACAACCAAATCAGCCTGAACAAACCCAGGACCATTTTTACGCGGAATATCATCTCCTGCGCCCACATCGATGACAAAGATATAAGAATCTACCAGATCGTAACTAAAAGTAGAAGCCAAGTTGTCGCCACCACTTTCAATAAAAATTAAATCTAGCTGGGGATAAAGTAATTCTAAATCCTTAACTGCTAACAAATTCATCGTCGGATCTTCACGAATAGCAGTATGGGGACAGCTTCCCGTTTCCACGCCAACAATTCTGGATTCAGGTAAAAACCCTTTATTTTTGAGGCGATCTGCATCTTCGGTAGTCAAAAGATCGTTGGTAACTACTGCAACCTCTATCCCCTGCTGAGTTAAGATCGGTACTAGACACTCCAAAAGCGCAGTCTTACCACTACCAACAGGGCCACCTATTCCCAACCTCGCAACCGATTCATTCATCGCTCATTCCTTATTCCTGATGCTTATATACAATTCCTTCAAACTTTTCCTTCAACTAAGCCATTAAAACCATAGATTTCTCTACTACCTGCGATCGCAACTAGATTAACCATTTTCTCATCTCCTGGTTCAAACCTGACGGCTGTACCTGCGGGAATATCTAAACGCATTCCTTTAGTAGCTTCCCGCTCAAATTGAAGTGCGGAGTTGACCTCATAAAAATGAAAATGAGAACCAACTTGAATCGGGCGATCGCCTGTATTAGCCACCTCAATTTCTAGAGTTTCTCTGTCTGCATTTAACTCAATTGTCCCTGGTTGGGTAATTATCTCACCTGGAATCATAATTTAGTTCGGAGTTCGGAGTTCAAAGTTCGGAGTTCGGAATCAATAGTTCATTGAATGGGGTTGTGTACTGTAACTAGTTTAGTACCGTCGGGGAATGTGGCTTCTACCTGGACTTCGTGAATCATTTCGGGTATGCCTTCGATCACTTCATCGCGACTTAGGATAGTTCTACCATAACTCATCAACTCAGCGACCGATCTACCTTCTCTGGCACCTTCTAAAATAGCTGCCGAAATATAGGCCACTGCTTCTGGATAATTTAATTTTAAGCCTTTGTTTTTACGTCGTTCGGCAAGTAAACCTACAGTAAAAATAGTCAATTTATCTTGTTCTTGAGGTGATAGCTGCATAAAATTTTATTTAACAATTTAAAGACTCGATCTAACATCTTAAAATAGGGGCTACAAAAAGATTTAAATATTTAGAGTATTATCATAAACTTGCTCTTTCTTGGCACATATTTTCTACTATTTGATATACAAGTCTAATTTTTTCTTCATACTACTCTTAATATTTCTTTATCCCCCAAAATATTCATAATTATTAGTTAATAAGCTTAAAAACGGTCTTTTTAAGCTTTTAGCAAATGCAAATATCTTGATTTTGATGTATAAAGTGCATTGAAAAATTGCCTAATATGCAAGTAATACTTCTTTTTGTATAGATTATTTCTTTTTTTGGCATTCGACACAGTACAATTCTCTCTCAAGCGAATACAGCGAATACTTTGAATAATCATAAGTAGTTCTAGACTCGCCATTATCTCTAACAAACGGGTAATCACGGTTAATTAAAGAAATTAATAAATATTAAGATCATGTCACAAATAGGAAGACGTAAATTTTTACTTTATAGTTCAACAGGAGTACTAGCCAGCTTACTTTTGAAGGGTTGTGCTAGTGGAGGAGAAGGTAATGGTGAAACGGCTGCTGATCCCTGTGCTGCTAACCCCTGTGCTGCTGCTACTGCTGCTGGTGGAGATGGAATTAAAGTCGGTATTTTGCATTCTTTAAGTGGTACGATGGCGATCAGTGAAACCACTGTCGTTGATGCAGAAATGATGGCTATCGACGAAATCAATGCTGCGGGAGGCGTTTTAGGAAAACAAATTATCCCCATTAAAGAAGATGGTGCTTCAGACTGGCCCACTTTTGCCGAAAAAGCAGCCAAGTTAATCGACCAAGATAAAGTAGTTACTGTGTTTGGCTGTTGGACATCTGCTAGCCGTAAAGCTGTGTTGCCCGTATTTGAGTCGAAAAAGCATATGCTATGGTATCCCGTTCAGTATGAAGGACAGGAATGCTCTAATAATGTCTTTTATACAGGTGCTACGCCAAATCAGCAGATTGAACCCGCAGTTGATTGGCTACTAGAAAACGAGGGTAAAGAGTTTTTCTTAGTTGGCTCAGATTATGTTTTCCCCCGTACTGCCAACACGATTATTAAAGAACAGCTAGCAGCCAAAGGCGGTACAGTGGCAGGAGAAGATTATGTACCTTTAGGTGATACTGAGGTAACGCCGATTATCACTAAAATTAAAGCTGCAATGCCTGACGGTGGTGTAATTTTTAATAGCCTCAATGGAGATACCAACGTTTCTTTCTTTAAACAGTTGCAGGGTGCGGGATTAGAGCCAGACAAGTATCCTGTCATGTCCGTTAGTGTAGCCGAAGAAGAGGTTAAACAAATTGGTCCTGAATATCTCAAAGGGCATTATGCATCATGGAACTATTATCAAACTGTAGAAAGTCCTCAAAACGATCAGTTCGTTTCTTCCTTCAAAAGTAAATATGGCGAAGATCGGGTAACCAACGATCCGATGGAATCGGCATACATTATGGTTTACCTGTGGAAACAAGCGGTAGAACAGGCTGGTACTACAGATTTAGAGCCAGTCAGAGCAGCAGCAGTAGGACAAGCCTTTGATGCGCCCCAAGGCAAGGTAGAAATGCAGCCCAATCATCACATTTCTCAGACTGTACGTATCGGACAGGTACGAGATGATGGACTTTTTGATATTGTTTGGTCAACCGAGGGTTCTCTAGAACCAATTCCTTGGAATCAATACGTTAAGGAAACCAAAGGCTATGCTTGCGACTGGACAGATCCCAACAAAGGCGGAAAGTATAAAGCATAACAGATAATTAGCTAATTGATAATTAACGTTGGTAGTCATAGTATTGGCGATCAATTGTTAATTATCAATTTTTTTTTAAGCGATCGCTCGTGTAAATTATTATATTAGAAAACTTAAATATAAATAGTGTCTACATTAATTGAAGGTTTATTTAATGCAGTTAGTATCGGCTCTGTATTGCTGCTAGCTGCACTAGGATTAGCAATTGTGTTTGGACTGATGGGAGTAATTAACCTAGCTCATGGTGAGTTGATCATGCTGGGAGCTTATAGTACTTTTGTCGTTCAAAATATTTTCAAATCTTTTGGCGAACCTTGGTTTGATTTTTATATTATCGTGGCGATTCCTATCGCCTTTATCATATCTGCCCTGATGGGCATAATTATCGAACGAGGAGCAATTCGTTTCCTTTATGGACGACCATTAGAAACGTTGCTTGCTACCTGGGGAATTAGCCTGATTTTACGACAGCTTGTACGCAGCGTTAGTTGGCTGTTTTTTATTTCAATCGCTATTTTTTGCCTGCTATTTTTTGGCGGGATGGCATTAATCAAACGTCGAGTAGATTGGTCAAGCCTCAGAAATAAAGTCCTAGTTGTATTATTACCTCTGGCTGCGGGAGTGGCGATCGCTTTTAATCTTTTATTTAGCAACAATTCTGCCCTGA
>JASJDX010000595.1 GCA_030064975.1 Pleurocapsa sp. MO_192.B19 | reverse complement strand
TGGGGCTAAAGATACTCAAATTACTAACCTGGCTTTTTTCAGATATTTATTGAAAAAAGCCGCAAAATTTATCTAAAATCTGAAAAATATTTATTTTAAGCTTTTGAGGGGTGCATCAGGTGTGGGAATTTTTCGCGTTTTTTTTTTCGCTAAATCAGATATTATCACTACCGAAGGTGAATTTATATATTCAAATAAAACCTAATTATTGTTATAATCAACCCAACGAAAAATAGAAAAGCATTTCCTCAAACAGAATATTTCAGTACATAGAGATGAAAGGATCTAAACTAAGTCCCTTAGAAAAGGCAATCGCTCGTAAGATCGAGAAGACTAAAAGTAAAGCATCGCAACCAGGATATTTGAAAACACTAATTGCCAAACTCAACCCAAAAATAGAAGATGCTCTAAACAGAGGTTGTGAATATGATGATTTGGCAAAATCGATTAGCCAAACAGAAGTAAAAATTAGTGCTGCTACCCTGAAGCAGTATCACACTGAGTATTGTCGTCAACGAGAAAGAGATCGTTCTTCCCCTCTAGACAAAGAAACTCCTCGAGTTAATGAAGAGTTCCTTCTCTCTAAAAAAAACTCTTCTAAGCTGAATAAGTCTCAGTTAGATGAGGAATCTTCCCTGGCTTTTTGTGTAGAGGAAACAAGTACCAAGGTTGCTCCAGAATCAAATCAACCAGATAAAAAGCAATCAGCCGCAGACATATTGTTTTCTCAAAAATAACTGACCACTATGACCGCTAAAACAAAAAAGACAGAATCTCAATCTGGAATAATATCAAGTCAACCAGGTATTCAGATAACCAACTGTAAAAAGGGTGGTGTGGGGAAGACACTACTATCTAAATTGAAAGCGGCATACTGCTTAGAATCTGGATTAGATTTTTATGCAGTCGATGCAGATAGACAGGAGAGTTTTTTAAAGGCTTATCCTGAATTTGCCTTACCAAGTCGCTTTAGTGAGTTGGATAAGAATTTAAAGATTCCCGATCAGATTTTGGACTGGGCATTAGAAAAATTGGTGATTTTAGATCTACCAGGAAATGTAGAAGAAGGTTTTAATCACTGGCTAACTTCGAGTGATATTTTAGAAGCTTCAAGAGACTTAGGTGTAGAAATCCAAAATTGGTATGTAATCGATGATTCGGCCGAATGCTATGAAGGACTTTTAAGAACTTTGGATTTTATCGGCAATAATGCAATCCATATTTTGGTGAGAAATTTAGGTAGATGCGAAGAGTGGTTAAGCTTTGATGAATTTATCACTCCAAAGTTAATTAGTGAATATAGATTGAAGGTGATTGACTTACCCAAATTGAGACTTGATACAGCAACAACAGTATATAAAAATGCCCTAAGTTTCACCGAAGCCAGAAGATATTCGGGGTTTAGTACAGCTCAATTGGCTGGGTTAAGGGGATATATGCGACGAGCATATTCTGTATTAGAAAGTGCGGGTTTTACTGTAGAAAATCTTAGGTTAAATTAGTGAGTTATTTAAAGAAGCAAACTTTACCCCAACAGCAAACTCAACTACAAGAATTGATAGATACTCAACTCCAAAATGAAGATCTAGAAATTCGCCAAAGAGTATATCAATGGCTTTGGGATAATCAGTATTTTGTAGATAACGAGTTGTTTGATTTCTTTCTATGCGTGGCTCAAAATTTAGCTGCTATTGAGGTGTTAGGTGCTTCAGGCGAAAAGATAAGAGCCGCCAAAAAAGAGTTAGAGAATTCAGCGACTGCTTGCACTTATCAATTTATCACCACGGCTAATCAAGTTACTGAACAACTCACTAATGAGTTATCTCAAATCAAAGAAAAACAAGATCAACTTGATAAAAAGCTTAGTCAAGTTCTATTCGGAATGACCACCGAACATGAAAATATAACAGCTCTATCGAATGGGTTAGTTAACTCAATTTACGACCTGTTGTCAAAGCAAAAAAAAATATCCGCGACTACTGGTAGATCATCGTTTTCTGCTTATAATTCTGTAATAACCATTGTTGCTCTATTTGGATGGCTGGCAGCAACTTTAATCTTGCTCAACGATTGATACGGGAGCCGACTATTGCTCACTCAAAAGTTCAAGAAATAAGCAATTAAAATTATCCAATTGAAAATGATTCAGGTGACGAGTTTTCCAACCAAGCATCACAAGCTATCACGGTAGGAGATCAAGTAACTATTGATGATTGTCCTGGGCATTGGTCATCGGCATCACCGGTGTTCCCCGGTAAAGTGAGGAGTTTACCTAGTCATAATAAAGTTATCAACCGATTAAGATCGTGACAATTAATTGCTATGACACAACAACAACCAGTTCAATCAGTCAAGACAGAGCATTACCGTTGCTACACAGTCAAAGAGCATGAAAGAAAGATGTATGAGCGGGTATATAAATTCGTTTGTAGCGGATGTGACCTCGTAGTAGAAAGAAAAAGTTATGCAGTATGCTGTCCGAGTTATGGCAACGAATGTAATGGAAGAGCTAGTTCCTGTCGTCGAGGCTTGTAGCAATCTAGACAGTAATCTGTGAGCGCTATGGGACTTTTGGTTGGTTGAGGCTATTTAAATTGTTCGTTTAAAAGCCAAGAGAAAAATGATTATTTACACAATTAAAGTTATTTTCTCTTAGTTCCCAACTCAATCTGCATTCATTCAAAAGTGCATTTATTCAAAAGTGTATTTTTAACAAAGTTAACTTAAATAAAGTTTACACTTATACCTTTTTTTAAAATTCAGAGTTTAAATAGACACAAGTTACACATATGATCTCAAATTAAATGATTACAATCAGTTCAATCTCTTTAGCTGGGGGTCAGGGCAAAAGTACTACTACTCTTTTTTTAGCTAGATTACTGGCTTCATCAGGAGCAAACGTATTGGTTGTCGACGCAGATCCTCAAAGTAGTCTTACTACTTTTTTAGGATTTCAAGTAGAAGCAGATAGTCCTACTTTATTAGAAGTATTAAAAAAACAAGAGGGAGTTGAAACTAAAGACGGTATTTATCCTACAAAATACGAAAATCTTTATCTGATTCCTTCTGATGATGCTTTGGATAAAGTACAAGATTATCTATCTAGTAGCGGTAGAGGAGCTTTAACTTTAGGCAGAAGGCTTAAAACAGTAAGTTCTCTATTTGATTATTGTTTAATTGATTCGCCTCCACAAAGATCTCAAATTACCTTGACTTCTATTGGAGCCTCCAATGGCATGATTATTCCTGTAGAGGTTTCGGTCAAGGGTCTCAAATCACTAGTTCGTACACTGCAGTTAATAAATGAACTGAAAGATGAAGATGAAGAGTTTGGAGGTTCAATTGTAGGTATATTGCCATTTAGAGATCGATGGGTGGGCTTACGCCGAACTAAAGAAAGTCAAAACAACATTGAGGCAATGCAAAATCTTTCAATTGAATTTTTAAATATGGACTTGTTGTTGCCAACTATTAGGGAATCAGAAAAATACAAACAGGCAATGAATCAGGGACTAACCCTACACGATATGGGGCAGCAAGATTTGGCTTATCCGATCGAAATTTTAGCGGGTAAAATTAAACATCTAGCCAACCCTGCTGAAGTTTTAGCCTAATAATGATTACATTTTCAATTCTTTAAACAAAATGAGTAATGATATACGCAGCCTGATAACTTCAGGCTCTAGAACCAAAGTATCTCCTAGAGATGCTACCTTAAACAACAATATTGAAACCCAGAACAAACAACCTCTCTCTTCACAAACTAAGAAGCCTGTAGAAGAATCAATCAAAATCGACCAAGAAGAGGCTTCATCATCTAGGCAAATAGAGAAACTAGAAACCGAGTTGTCTCAACTACCTGAAAATGGGAAAAGACTAGCAGTTCATTTAGAAAAAGAATTGAGAAACGAACTGGTATCCTACTGTAATCAAGAAGAAATTACTCCAGAAACTTTTGTAGAAGCCAGCTTGGTAATTTTAAAACAGCATCCAGAACTCAGGTTAGAGATAGCTAATGAAGCTCGTTCGAGATTGTTATTGCGAAAACGAGCAGGTTTTATTCGCCGAACTATTTCAATGTTAAAAGGAATCTAAGATTATTTAAGAATATTACTAAATGCACCTTTACATTTTTTCAAACCTGTAAAAGTGCATTTTTGACTTTCTGCACTTTTATACAAAGTCAATTTTGTTTAACTGATAATTGATTAATCTAACCAAAATTTAGCGGGATTATTATCCCAGCGATCGCCTACATGAACGTAAATGGCAGTAGTCCGAAGATCGGCGTGACCCAATAGATCTTGAACCTGCCTTAACTCTGCTCCCCCTCTGAGGGCCAAAGTTCCTGCTGTATGCCTGAGACTATGAGTTGAAATAGTTTTATTATCTTTTTTCTTTAATCCACATTCACTTAGATAGTTATTAACTAAAGTTCGGATCCCGGAGCGAGAAAGACGACCGCCACGAGAACGATTTCCTACTGATACTAATAGAGGGGACTTTTGGGTTAATTCTTCTCCAACCTGTTTTCTAGCTGCCAAATAATTAGATAAAAGATTTATTAGATTGTCAGTTAGGGGAACTATCCTAATTTGACGTTTGCCTAGTACTCTAATTCCCACCTTTCTACCTTGACCGATAATATCCTCTAGATTGGCTCGATGAAGTTCGACTGTTCGAGGCCCTTCGGATACCATCATCTCCACCATAAATAAGTCTCGCACACACTTGACTAAATTATCGCTCGCTATTCTTCCTTTAGTTGGAGATACTTCGACATACTCAAGCAACTGCTTAACTTCAACCTTTTCCAAAAAAGTTATACCTTCTGCTGGATCTCTTCTAGAATATGGCGGTTTAATTCCTAAAGCTGGATTAGTAGCAATCAAACCAGCTTCAATAGCCCCTTCATATAGCCTTCTTACTGCTGATAACTTCAGAGCAATTGTACTAGTCTTACATCCTTGTTCGTGTAAAGCACGACGGTAAGCTTTAACATCAGATCTGGACACAGATAATGGCGCGATCGCACTTTGATGACACCACTTCAGAAATATTTTAATTTGCGTAGTGTAAGTCCTAATTGTATCGGCTGAAGCTGCTCCGCGACTAACATCTTCTGTCAAATAGTTATTCCAGGCAACTGCTAATGACCTTGGAGCAATAGCAATGGGAATGTTTGAAGTAGAAGAAACAGGGGATAGATCGCTCACAAGTTCAATCAATGATAAGGGTAGTTATCAACTATTGAACTATTGTAACTATATATTGATCGTTATTTACATCTAATTAAAAATACACTTTTATAAAAGTGCATTTTTGACTAATGGCAGTTTTATACAAATGTAAATGATAAAATTGTTAAAACCTTTTAACGAAATACGCCTGTTGTGTACCGAAGGTCATACGCCAAATCATCCACAAATTCTAAGGACGAGTTACGTACTCCTGCCTTTGAATCTTTAAGTATCGAAGAACAAAAATTGCGCTCGTCTCTAGAAGAGAAAGTGCGGACAGCTTTCTCTTCTGCTGGCATGGCATTGATCGAGATTAACGAACTAAGACTTTATCGCAGCACCCACCTTAGTTTTGAAGAATTTTGCCAAGATATCTTTGGTTATAGCAGTGACTATGCCTATCTCAAAATGGGGTTCTGTCGCAAAAAGTTGAGAAACAACTGGTTGCGGGTTTTTTCCCTTGGATTAATTTGTCTGAAATCCTATATCTACCTAGAGTCTCATTAACCTAAGCTAAAGTGGGTCAAGTCATTTTAATCGGAGGAACGGTTGAAACAAGAATGCCTCAATCCCAATCCTGGAATTGGATTCCAACCTCCAGGCGTACTGTTGACCCTTGACAATACAGCATTCTGGCTTGACTGTGGGCGGATAAACT
>JASJDX010000594.1 GCA_030064975.1 Pleurocapsa sp. MO_192.B19 | reverse complement strand
GTGGGGTTGTTGCCATAGTCTACGGGTTCTAAAGAACGGATATCATAACCGCGATGGGGTAATTCTCCCGAAAAGAGATCGAGTCTTTGTAGGGTTGCCAGTAACTTACGTACACGGAGATCGAATTTCTTTAAGGGGACTAATTCCAATGCCGTCGCTGACTGTAGTGCAGCCAAATAATCCCCGATCCCCCAAAGACTGGTGGCTTTCATGTCGCTGCGATCGCTTACCAGCCCTGTTTCTGGTCGATAGTTGGCTTCAAAATATTTCCAGGCTGCTTTAGCATAGCGTCGATCGGGTATGGTTAACTTGCGAGACAATTGCGAACAACTAGAAGCGCGAATTCTGCCTACTGAGGGAATAGGTGCGACTGCTACAAAATCTGGTGCTTTGGGTTTTTTAGGGAACGAAGTATCGTCGGGTGGTATTTGAGTTTCTGGCGGTGGTGGCGGTGAAACTTCAGGTGTTGGGGTTGGGGCTTCGACTATAGGAGTTCCCGTTGCTGGAGGAGGGGAGGTTAGTGGTATCGGCTGGCTTTCTACTCCAGGAGGGGCAGGATAGCCTTCGGCTACCTGATATTCTTGGGGTTCGCCCGTAGAAGCATTAACTAAATCTCCCCCAATTAAAGGTTTATTTCCTCTAGCTTTATAGTAGAGAATCTCCATAATTAAGCCGTTGGTATTCCCTGTTAGGGCTTTATTGGGTTCATTAGTTTCTTCATATAAACCCGCATAAAAACCACCCCATCGGGACTCATCAATCCCTGTGCTACCTGAAATAGTTGTTGGGCATACTCGCTTTCGGGAAAGATATACCGCCAGCCCAAAGCAGCTTTAGTACTAATACTCCTTAGTTCGGGATAAAGCTCGTTTTTTTCGGTGATAGTCGCCCAAGCATTGCCGTTAGAAAAGACCGTATTGTACAAAAAGTATGGTGGACCATCAATATTATCTTCGGTAACTGCGGTTAACTGTCCCGTTGCTAAATAACGTCTGCGCTGTACTTCAAATACCTTTTCAGCAAATTCCTGTTGCTTACCCAAGAAGCCAAACTCAATTCCGTCTAGGATATAAGATTCACTAACCACATAATTATTAGCATTAGTTTCCTGAAACCTGCGGGTATCTACGGGTACTTGTACCCCGTAAATTTCCACCATCTTATATGGTTCATAAGATAATGCCTTGGGTACAGCAAAACCCCATAATTCATAACCTCTAGCTGCATATTCCTCGTAACCCAAACGCCCTTCTTGTACGGGCAAAGTCTGACCATCTTCCAACACAGTCGCGCCGAACATATAGCCGTCTTGAATCGATCGCTCTACGGCCCAGCGATCGACGATTGACTGCAACCATTCACTATATTGGGGGTGGCAAGTGCGTAAAACATGAAAAGCAGCCAAAATACGCCCGATATCTAGGGCAGACCAGCCGATACCTCGTTCTATGGGGTTATTACCATAGTCCACCATATCTCCGTTGGCAGTATTGTAAACTTTGTTAGGTAAACTATCCTCAAACAGGCGCAATCCACTTAAAGAAGCTAAAAACTTATTCAGACGGACATCAAAATCTCCTTGGTCGATCAAATTAAGCCAAAGGGCAGCGTTCAACGCCATTAGATAGTTGCCCATATCCCAGAGAGTACCTGAGGGATAACCACCGGCTGCGTTGGTAAACCCCGTGCTTTCCTGATAGTTATTCAAAAAATATTGCCAAGCAGTACGGGCATAGGTTTCTTCTTCGGGAGTCAAAGGATTGACAATATTCGCGCATTCATTGCCACCAGCCTGAGCGTGAACTATTCTGGGTTGAGTAAATCCGATCGCCCAAGGAGATGCCATTGTCAGGGAAGTTGAAACAGCAACTATTTTTAAAAATTTATGACGAGCAAATTTGAGCAGCATTGGTTTATTCTTGAAGTTCTAGCTTGATTCGGGCGAGATCGGCAGGAGACAAATAACCAAAAGCAGGATCGACGATCGCTTTTATGTAGCCCGTAAATCTCTCTTTTTTAGAGTTAAACAGTTGCCAGTCGCATTCTTTATCGATGTTGAAATAGATAATTCCTTTTACTTGTGGTTCGGAAGCTAAATAAGTATAGGTATCTCGTAACCAACGATTCTTAACACCAAATTGCGAACCTGCGGGAGTATAGCTGGTAGTAGCAGTTTGAGCGATAAAAATTGGCTTATGGGGTGCTAGCTTTTGTAACCTCTGGATATAAGGCTGGTATACTTCTTGGGGTTGACTCCAATGCTTCCAGGCAGCATTAGAACAATAGCCCCAGTTGTAACCACTAAACGCCACCACATCGACGAAATTATCGCCAGGATAGTAATATTCAAATTTATGTCGATCTGGACTCCAACCATTTGGGGCAAAAACCCAGCGCACGGTATCGGGTTTTACCCCTGCTTGCTTAAAGATGTTCCGCACTCTCTGGTAAGCTAGCTTGAAATTTACAGGATCTTCTCCATAGCTTTCCCATGCCCCATTCATTTCGGGAAAAGGTGCGATCAAGGCTAGGCGATTTGTTCCTTGAGATGACCAATTTGCATAGGCGCGAGCTATTTTAACTAGTCCGCGATCTGCCTTCCCGCTAACAATTTCTGCCATAGTGCGAGTGGAGGTCAAATTGATAAACCCCGTATAACCGTTAGTTCTTAATAGTTCTAGAGATACGGGAATGTCATAAGCAGGGTTGTGAGTCTCGATATTGATAAAACTACCAACTAAAGAAAACCTTTTACCTGCCCATTGCCCGATTTGAATGACTTCTTTGGTCAGAGTTTGGCGATCGCCCATAAAACTAGGAGGATATATTCCCAACAGAATTGGATCTGCAACCCTAGAAGTTTCTCGGGCAACTACAATCGAGTGATGCTGAAAAGCAACCATACCCAAAACCACTGTTGCTAGTGCCAACACCAGTCCAATTTTTTTCAATATTTGCCCAAGATCGATCATTTTTAAATATCAACTTTTCTTCGATGGCTGTGAAGTTTTTGACTCAGTTTTAACTCCTGCCCAAACTATTAGAGGTTTGCCTACTTTTTCGTAAAGCAGCGACTCCAAAATAATGCCGTTATTGTTAGCCGTCAAAGCTTCATTTGGTTCTTGTAAAGTTTCATAGTAGCCGTTATACCAACCTATTTCTGTCTTCTCTTCCAAACCACCATAGTTAACAGGTATTAAAGTTCTAGCGTTATAAACTTTATTAGGTAACTCATCGTTATATAGTTCGAGTTTTGCCAAAGTAGTCAACATCAGACTCAGCTTGCTTTCAAACTCTCGATTATCGATAATTTCTAATTCTTTAGCAGAAACCAAACCCGCGATCGCAGCACTTTGATCCCATAATGTTACCGAAGGAAATTTATCCGCAGAATTAACCAATCCTGTCTCTTCGTTCCAGTTATGCTCGAAATACTTCCAGGCTGTTTTTGCTACTTCTAATTCTGCTGTGGTTAACTTACTCGCTTTAGTAGGAATATAGGGAACTTTATTAGCTTGAAGTTCTTTTTGAGTAACTTTTGTCCCTGGTAGTTTTAAAGATTGAGCATCTTGCAAAGCGTATAATGCCTCAGGAGTTTTAGGCTTTTCTTCCGTGGTTTTTTCGGGAATTGAATCTGGTATTTTTTCCACCACTTTGTTCTTAGACAAATGTTTACTCAACCAAGTCAAACCTGCGATCGCCAGTAATGCTGTTGCCACTGCACTAATAATTACTAATGCTGTATATTTCTGGGGTGGTGGTTTTAGTTCGGGTTGCATATATTTGAGCTATGAATAAGTAAAGGCGATCATTTTTAGAGTTCCCGAAATATACCCCATAGTTAACAAATTAAGCTAGAGAAAATTTTACGAGTAATCTAAATTACATTTATTTTGTATTAACTTGTATTTTTGTTTTATAAATTAGTGAAAATTGAATTTATCAAATAGTTAATTATCTCTGATACTATTGCTTCTTGGGATAAGATTTTGCTAGGAAGAACGAAATTTTACAACCCAATTATTGATTATTTTTTTTGTTAGGAACAAACCAAGTATTTGAAGCTGTTCCTTGGTATAAAGAATCATCATGTCCTGTATATCAAAAATTTTTCGATTAATTTGGTATGGCAACAGTAAATTCAAAGACATTTTGACCTAAAAACTTACCAGTGCGATCACATATTTTAGACAATTTATTAAATCTACTATTGTCTATGTAATCCTGCATTCTTCAAACGTCTTAGTAATCCAACGCGCCTAGTATATTTTTCGTGAATATAATTTAAACGTCTTTGAAATTCAGGTTGTTTATTTTGATAAACTGCTAAATCTCGTAGCTTAACTAATAACTTAACTGCGTCTTCATAGGGTTTTGCTTGAGCTACTAGTAACAATCTTTCAATATCCGACCAAGCTTGTGTTGCCTGACTAGCAAACTGTTTTAATTCTTCAATTCGTTTAGCTTCTGCTTCTTGCTGTTGTTTTTGTTTGTCTTCTCTCTCTTCCTGTTCGGCACTTTTGAATAGTTGCAATATGCTTCTGGCAGATTTATTCTTAGATGGAGGAGATGTTATTCGTTTGGATAATTTTTGTTTAAACTGAATTGCTAAATTTGGCTCGCCTTTCAACAGTTGCAATAAAATGCGATCGCATTCTTTTCTTGATAATTGGGCAATCGTTTCCAACCACGTTTCATCGTTAATTGATATTGTTTCGTTGCTAGATTTTGCTGCAACTTTCAGCAAATATTCGTTTACCCCAAACAATTCTACAAAGGCAGTTAGCGATCGCGATAATTTATTTAATCCTGGTGGTACGGGAGGTTCGTATTCTGCCTCATCAATATCTTGTAGAGTAATTGCTTTCAGCCAAACAAGATAAAGCAAGCGATAATCCTGTTGTAAGATATCATTGCGCAAATCGATAACTTCATCTAGCTCTCCTCCTCCCTCAATCCAGCCAAAACCCTCTTCAATGTTAAAGCAAATATCTAAGATTACATAATTACCGATTTTCGATACAGATATACAGTCTTCGATGCAGTAAGGTTGAATTTGCTTAATATCAATTAAAGATTTGGGAAATCGAAACATTAGTTGCTGAGTACCCCAATTAGCTACATAATACATAGCGTCAAAATACTTTGCTAAAATATCTTGGGGATTACCTCTAAAATCTCCATAACTGTAGGTAAATATCGCTCTAGTAGCTGTAGGCTCAACTCGACTAGATAATTGACTAATAGCCTCCCTTTCTTTATCGTTTAACGGGCGATCTATTGTCTGAAATTCGTAATATTGATATTCACTCATTACTATATGTTTGTCGATTCAACTCTGCAAATATATTGCCGATAATTCAAAGGCTTCTTCAGGAGTACCGTAAAAATCACCATTATTAAATACAGACAGCTTGTATTTTTCGTTGCTATAAGCATAAAAAGCAAAACTCCAAGCATTCTCATCTCCAAAATAACGAAGTCGGCAGAGATGAATCGGACTATTTCTCAATCGTTCGAGATATTCTGCTCGTGATTCTGGGAAATCTGGGGGAGGAAAATCGGGTGCTAAATAAGGCTCTTTATAAGCATCTATATAACAAAAATGACTGCGAAAGCGAACATCGAGTCTAATATATTTGCCTGAATAATGAGTTTCGGCATATTGAAGAATTCTTTGTTTAACTCTATCTCGAACTTTTTCGGAGATTTTAACTCCGCCAGAGTTAGGATCGCGAACCCATGGAGACATAAGACTATTTTGAATAATCAATAGTATTGGGATAATTATACTTTCCCGTAGTCCTTTGGGGATATTAAACTAAGTAAGTAGATCGAGCTAATTAAACTCAACTATGTTTACTTTTGTAAAGCAGATTAAATCATTTGATTGGTATCAAATGGAAATGAG
>JASJDX010000593.1 GCA_030064975.1 Pleurocapsa sp. MO_192.B19 | reverse complement strand
CTCAATTAATATGCATAAATGGGAAACTTATTACTACGTGACTCCCTAGAGTTTTGAGACAATTACCTGTAGTGATATCTCATATTGTAATAGTGCGCTCGTAGCTGCTGCTGACTAAGATATTATGGCTCCAAGAAAACAGGAAAATAGTGAAGACAAAAATCTTCCCAATTTCCCACCACCTAATCGATATAGCAAAATCCTAAATAGAGCCACAACCACCTGATTTTAAATGGTTAGTCACTGCCTCAAGATAATTGCGATCGCCAGAAGCATTTTTAGGGAGACGATTATTAGCGATCGCACTTTGTACCAGAGCTTCAGCAGTGATTTTGCCTGAACGAACGCCATGACCAAAATTACTCTGACTAGGGATACCTTGAGCCTTAAATATGCCATGACGACCCAAAGAAATCAATTCTCTTGGCGTCAGACTATATGAGTTATTAACAGAATTATTATCTTCTATACTTTGAGCATTGACTGGTACTGCGGCTACCAATGTCATAAACAACAAACTACCAAAAATAGAGATCTTAAACATAGAGCTTGATGGATGAAATGCATTAATTTTAGGCTAGTTTATTCCTCTGAGAATAGGATGAGAATTGCTAAAAATCAGAAAATTATATTTTACTGATAGCAATTGAGCCTCAATTATTCATAATTTGCGATTACCCAAAGGGTAATGCGATATCGCGCTAAAATCTATAAATACTGATCATGACTATTACTAAACAAGATATTCTTTCTAATCCTATTTTTTTCAATCCTAATCAAGTCAAATTAGTTTATCGCGTAGCTTATCAACAAAGAGCAACAGAAGCTGAAGCTTGGGCGAAAGAACGCAATATAAAACCAGCATCAACAGATATAAAAACAGTAGGCTTATTACTAATTGATGTCCAAAATACCTTTTGTCTTCCCGACTTTGAATTATTTGTCAGTGGTGCAGTGGAGGATAATATTAGGCTATGTGAGTTTATCTATCGTAATTTAGGTTCAATTACGGAAATTATCGCGACTATGGATAGCCATACCGCCATGCAGATCTTTCATCCCATCTTTTGGGTAAATAATGCAGGAGAACATCCCGAAGCGGCAACGATAATTAATTTGGCAGACATACAACAGGGAATATGGAAAGTCAATCCTAATGTAGCTTATAGTTTGACTGATGGTGATGTTAACTCCTTAGAACAACACGCACTATATTATGTTAGGCGACTGAGTAATGATGGTAAGTATCCTCTAACCATTTGGCCGTATCATTCCATGTTAGGCGGTATTGGTCATGCTCTAGTTTCGGCGATAGAGGAAGCAGTATTTTTTCATAGTATTGCGCGTCAGAGTCAAGCTAATTTTGAATTAAAAGGTAATAATCCCTTGACCGAAAACTATTCTGTATTAAGTCCCGAAGTTTTAGATAGTGTCGATGGTAAATCTATTGCTCAGAAAAATACAGGTTTGATTCAAAAGCTGCTTGATTTTGATAAGGTGATTATTGCAGGACAAGCTAAAAGTCATTGTGTGGCTTGGACAATTGATAACTTATTAACAGAAATTAAGAATATAGATATCGATCTAGCCCAAAAAATCTATTTATTAGAAGATTGTATGTCCCCTGTGGTGATACCAGAAGTTATTGACTTTACTTCTCAAGCTGATGAGGCTTTTCAAAAGTTTGCTGCTGCGGGAATGAACCTAGTTAAATCAACAGATATCATCCTTTAAATTTAGCAGAATTTCTTGAGTTAAAGCGATCGCTTGTTGAACAGTTTCGGCGTTAAATACTTTATTTGGCGATAAACTTTGAAAAAACTGATAGGTCAATTCATTTTGATTTAATAAAATAACTGACTTGTTGTTTTTCAATGCCAAAGCTACTTCTGAGGCTGTTCCTAAACCCATACCACAGGCAATTACAACATCGGAAGACAACACATTAATATTATTCCGCCCATTACCCAAATCAGTAACAATGGGAATGTCAACAGCTTCGGACATTCCTACTGTATTATTACTCGGTAAAATTCCTATTACTAAACCATCACCAGCCTTTGCACCCTGGCTAGCAGCATCCATTACTCCTGCTTTTCTACCACCTGTGAGTAGTACCCAACCATTTTCAGCAATAAATTTACCCAATTGATAAGCGAGTTCTAGATCTTTGGAGGTTGCTAAATTTCCTATACCCATCACCCCAATTATCGTTTTACTCATAGATATCATTAGAGATTATTGATTTGATTTACTGCTAATTTTTGGTAATTATTTTAAAGTAAAAATACAGTCAGCCCATTATCTGGAGATTAGAAAATGTTTTTTCCCTGGTACAAATCTTGTTTTCATCCCGAATCAGCTTCATTTACAAGCTGGAGACAACATAGACTAAAATTTCTCAAATCCATGCGCGACGATCTAGAAACACGACTGGCAGCAATTAATGCGGCGATAGATACGATGGAAAGGCAGAATAGCCAAGAAGAAAGTTAGAATAATTAGTCTAAGGCGATCGTATATTACTGATATAGCGATCGCTTTTCTCGAATTTGAGAGTTGAAATATCATACCTCAAGCTAATTAATTTTATTTTTCTCCCAGAAATCGTCAAAACGACGAAGCTGCTGGTCAATTCGGCTAGAAGTTAATTCTATTAGTGAATTTGCCTCCAGTTCTGGTGGTGCTGGAACTAATTTTATATCTCTTGTAAACGTCAGATGCATCTGATCTAAAACTGAATTACGCTCCTGGGCAATACTCTCTGCCTTCGATTTAGATTGGTTGATACTTAAGAATGCAGCCAAAACTCCACCGACAATGCTGACAGGACTAACATCATTTCTAATTACACTAGCAACAGTATTTCCTACTCCACCAACAATAATTGCAGTGGTCAAAGTGTTTTGTTCCGAACGCAACAATTCAAGATCTTCGCTGTTTTCAGCTAGAAAATCATAATTTTGGTTATAGTTGCTTACATAGCTAATTGCATTTGCCTTTAACAACTGAAGACGAGGTGGCGTAGAGTCGTATTGATCGAGCAAGTTGGCTAGTTGCTGATAGTGTTCAAAGGCGAGCTGATAATCTTCTGATTGAAGAGCGATGAAGCCCAAGGTATTGAGAATATAGGGATCTTTGGGATATGCAGCGATCGCTTGTTTACCGATCTTTTCAAAAGTTTTTTTAGTCTCAATACTTTGAACTTCAGCTAGAGCAGCATCCTCATCGTCAACATCTTCATCCTTGTCAACATCTTTTTCATTCTCTTCTGGTTTAGGAGGCGCGCTACCGAAAGGACAGTCACTTGGACTCAAATCCGTATCTCGATTAAAGCTCAAGGGCTCTGTGCAGTAAAGCGCGATTAAATAGTTGTTGTAGGTAGCTGCCGATTTTGTGGCTTCTGATAAAGCAAATACTTTATCCCACTCACCCTTTTGCGTATAAAGATAACTTTCAAATTCATTTGTTAATTGACCTTGAGGTAAATTGGAGGCTTCCAAGATACTTTGACCCCGATCGATCTTTCCTTGTTGAATTAAAGCTACTGCTCGATAAAGATTATTTACCCCTCTGGTAGTAGGAAAGCGTGAGCGAGTTTCGTCTAGCCACTCTAATGCTTTATCTGAAATTTCATAGTTAATTAGAACTTGGGCAAATCTGTAATACGTTTCTGGAGAAGGTTTTTCCCGGGCATTAGTATAAGCCTGAAGATAGTCTAAGGGTAAGTCGGTAGTATCAACTTTGGAGTCCTCTGAAGATTCACTTTCGAGCCATAGATTTTTAGCCTCATCTAAATCAACAGTTTTTTTCGGTTGCTCAGTTTGAGGGCTAGTTTTGGGAGTAACCGCTACATCAGATTGTTGTCGATCGCGATTTTCTTCTGCAACCCTGGCTTCTTCTGCTTCTTGCTGAAGACGGGCTTGCTCGGCACGTCTGGCTTCTGCTTCCTGCTGAAGACGAGCAAGCTCGGCACGTTTGGCTTCTGCTTCTTGTTGAAGACGGGCTTGCTCGGCACGTTCTGCTTCTGCTTCTTGCTGAAGGCGAACTTGCTCGGCACGAGCTGCCTCTAGCTGCTCCTGACGGCGAGCTTCTTCGGCTTGCTGGGCTGCAATAATCTTTGCTTCTTCTTCTCGTCTAGCAACACCTGAGTTAGTATCTAATGTTACCTCGGCTCCTTCCTGGATAGGAACTTGTATTCCTGGAGCTTCTCGAACGCTAACAACTGCCGAATTTTCATCTACGCTGATTACGACAATATTCGCACCGATGAATTTAATGTTAGGACTATCAAGACTAGTTAACTGAATTTTGCCTCGGTCATATTTGCCAACGCCATCTTTTTTGCCCAGGTTAATAGTGGCTTGTCTACTTTGAGGATTATAAGTCTCAATAATGCCCATAATTATTTCTGCCCTTGCTGATAAACTAGGAGCTAACATTGCAGCAGTAGATAGCAAAAATAAAAACGCTTTTAGAGACAATAATTTTAGATTTTTATTAAGTAACAAAGAGCGACCACACTGACGGTAAATTAGATCGTTCATTACGATAACTAGAGGAATTTATTGTTTATAAAATTAGTAAAAGCTAGTCTAGCAATTGCAAAATACTTTACAATTTGGGTAAACAAGTCTATTTGTTTAACTACTTTGTTAAAGTCAAGATCTTCTATTAATAATAAGCATTTTACAGTTACTCTTGATGTATAAGTATAAAATTTTACTAATCTTTTCAGAGCTATAAGATGTATATTTTAATACAAGCGTAGTCTTGATTGACGAGTGATGGTGAATGCAGCAAAAAATTTGCTATCCTAATTATTATAAATAATTCTACGTAATAATACTTAAATAACACTTGAAAAAAGTACGGCTACGTTTAGCTAAAAATGCTTGATTTCGAGCAAGAATAACGGAACTAGTTGCCTTGTTTGGCGCTCAATAGTAAACAAATAGCAATTTATTATTTAATAATTTTTAGCATCAACCATTTATTTCTAGAGGCATTTAAATTATTGTCTAAATTTTAGTATGGGTTTTACTTAATAATTAAGCTGATTTTACTTGTCAAGTCTTATTTGACAACAGGTTTACGATCCACAATATTAAGATATGAATAAAGATTCTCCTCTGAAAAAAATAGCTGGCTACGAAGTAGAAAGGCTTATTGGGCAAGGTAATTTTGCTCAAGTTTATGCAGTCAAAAATACTCTCGATCTCCGTCAACCGAGAAGAGCTTTGCTAGAATTGATAGTTCAGGGAGATAACGAGGAAAGACAATTAAGACAGCGAACTTTTAAACGCACCGCTGAAATACTAGAAAAATTGAGTCATTCCAGTATTCCTAAAGTTTATTCTCTGTTTGAGAATGAGGGCAAGCTCTATCTCGTTCAAGAATTTATTGACGGAATTAATTATGCCGAATATTTGGACGGTAAAAATCCTCCTCTAAGTGTTAGCGAGATCGAAAAAGTTTTTTGGGAAGTTCTTGATAGTTTAGCTCAAATACATCGAGCAAAAATCGTGCATCGAGACATCAAGCCCAGCAATCTGATGCGCCGCAAACTGGACAACACAACGGTAATTGTTGATTTTGGTTCTGCCTGCGATCTCAGCAATTTAAATGCGCTAGAAACTACGATCGACAATGGAGCTGAACAGCTAGGCTATACTCGAATTTATACTCCTGGCTACGCCCATCCAGAACAGCGGGATGGCTTAGCAACCGCCACTGCTCAATGGGATCTTTATGCCTTAGCTAAAACTATTGTTGCTTTACGTCTAGGCAAAAATCCCCCTTGGAATCAACCTTTATCAAGAGAAGATCTGGGTTTTTCTCAACAGGTGACAAAATTACTCCAAGAAATGCTGAAGACAGAAAGGTGTCAGTTAATAGATGCTTGTGATGCAAT
>JASJDX010000592.1 GCA_030064975.1 Pleurocapsa sp. MO_192.B19 | reverse complement strand
ATAATCCGGAAGACATCTTCCAAAGCGGGAATTCCCAAAATATCTACGGCTGTTAAAGTAGCAACCAGCATGATTCCTACTAAACAGAGTAAACCGACTAGCTCTGAAGGAGTTTTAGAACCCATTCTAGGCTCTGTCTGAATCATAGTAGGCTGTTCTGTTCCCATGCCTAATTCAATTGGCTGCTCTAAAGGCGATGCTCCAGGAGGGGGAACGTCAATATCAGGAACATTGGAGGATATGCCCAACCATTGCAACAGATTATTAAAACCAATATTAGTTAAAATATTAGCGACAAACTCAGAAACAAACTGTCCTGCAAGGTAGAAGAAAGCTAAAACTACCCCAGCAGCAAATACTTTAGGCATCAAGTCTAAGACTTGATTAAGCATATCAGTCGCCGGGTCAGATATGGCTCTTATTTGTAACTGCTCTAGTGCAGAGATAATACCTGGAATTAAAATCAGTACAAAAACTACCGTGCCAATAATTGACGACAAGGATTGACTTCCAGCACCACCAGACATCCCAATTTTGCGTCCAATATTATCTACCCCTGTAGCCGCTAATAGATTAGTGACAATGCGTTTGACAATGTTGGCAACAAACCAAAATACTGCCCCAATAATGACTGCTCCTAAAATATTGGGTAGCATCGCCAGAACGTCATCGAGCATATTTTGGATTGGCTGAAGAGTTCCGTTTAGCTCTAGTGCATTGAGTACTGCTGGTAAGAATAAGAGAAAAATAAACCAGTACAGCGCATTACCCAAAGTATCGCTCAAGGAAAAATCAGCAGAATCTGCTGTATCCATACCTAAACGCTGTTCAATGTTTAAAGTATCTAATCCTCTGGTAACTAAAGTTTTAACTATCGTAGCTACTACCCAAGCAATACCAAGCAAGAAAGCTGCTCCCAAAATTCTGGGAATAAAGCTGGTAATCTGATTCAATAGGGTATTGAGAGGCGCAGATACCGCTTCCAACTGTAGCGCATTTAAAAACGCTATGATGGCAAACAGCATGATGAGCCAGAAAAACAAATTGGCGATCCAACTTTCGATAGGGAAAGATTCTCCACCTCTTTGTCCAGTAACAGCAGCAGCAATTTTATTGTCTATATCAGTGCTGCTTAGTATTTTTTTGACAACGCCTTGGACAATGGTGGCGACAATCCAACCTAAGAGCAAGAGTGCGATCGCTTTAACCAAACCCCATATAGAAATTCCTACATCAACTCCTAATTGAGATTGGATTTGTCCGAAAGGATCAGCTTGTGCCAAAAGCAAAGGATCTAGCGACGAAATATTACTAAGTATCTGTGTCATGTTTTTTAGTTTTAATTCATCTAGTCATTCTCGCCATAAATATTAACGAGAATAAATACATATGTCTTGTTATTTTCACAAGTAAATATATTTTTCTGCGATAATTATGCCAAATTAAATTCGGGATGCTTAAAAAGTTAATTATCTTAGCTTCCTTCTACGCCAATATGCTTAGTCAAAACTTAACAATTCCTTACTTGCTAAAGCTTGAAAAGCCATTTGTCACTATAAAATTGCCTTGATAGCCAAACACTGTTTCCAAATTAAGAAAACATTAATTTTATGTCGCATAGATTGTTGACTTTGTAGTTGGCTTTTTTTTTGACTTTATATTTTTATATTTTCGCTAAATTTTATGTCATCGCCTCAAGTTTTTGAACAATCAATTCAGATCAAAGCTAGTGCTGTAATTACCGAAGAATGTCTGACTAACCTCAAACTAATGCATCGCTGGTTGAATCCAATGTTGCAATGTGAGCCAATTGGTATATGGAGTACTAATATAGGTAGCATGAGCCGTTTTACGATTAAAATTCCTCTACTACAACCAAGTCTGAGAAGTATTGTTGCCCAAAGAGAACCAGGTCTTATTGTCTGGGAATTTGATGGTTTTTTTAAAGGGCGGGATCGCTGGGAGTGTCAACCAATGGCTGATGGTACTTTTCTGCTCAATCGCTTTGAATTTGAAATTCCCAATCCAATTGTCAACTGGGGGTTTAATAATTTTGCTGCTGGTTTAACTAAAAAGGATATGCAAGCTCAACTGCGACGATTAAAAAGAGTCGCCGAAGAAGTTTATCGTAATAGCGATCGATAAAAAACAAAGAATCAAGAATTAACAAATAACCTTAAAAATCAACATTCAAAAGTTGTTGTTTAATTGTTAATAAAGGTACTTTATAAAAGTATTGTTGGAGAAATTTTTCTTCTTTAATCGCTAAAAGAAAATAATTAATATAAGATTGGAGTGCCAAACTAATATTACTTTCTTGAAAAGAAAACTGATATAAATCATCTATGATTTTATATTTGAATCCAGAATGTTTTAAAGCTTGTAAGCCTAAATTAAAAGTGCGATCGCTTAAGTTTAATTTTTTTTGGATTTGTAATTTAGAGACTTGTTTTTGAGTACGGCTAAGATACTTAGCAATACCAATTAGTTGTTGCCAAATTGCTATAGTATCAATTGATTCATCAGTTGTATAAGCTAGAACTAAAGAGCGATCGCGGTTTACTGCCTGTCGATATTCTCGATGAATATCTCCCCAGTTAGCAGGGCATTGTTCTAAAATTCTAGTCTGGTCAACTGGTATTTCTAGGTTATCTAAGTTCTGAGGGGTAGAACGGCGATCAATTACCAAATATTTGTGATTGATCGCCGTAGTTAAGAATGAACTCTCAGACATTAAACGTACAGCAATCAATCTAATTTCATAATCTTTTTGGTAAGTATTAAAATCCAATTCAGCGATCGCCTCACATTTCCCTGTAGGGGGAATTTCATCTTTATAATGTCCCCACCAAAGACCAGGAAATCCTTTATTAGTAGAATCATCCCAAATATTAAAAGTAGTCCTAATATATTGAACTTGCTGCCCGCGAGTATCTTTAATATTTTTATTCCAAACGTTTTTAAACCAGCAGTTTTTAATTAATAACTTAGGAATTGGATTCCCCATTCCATAAGGTTCAAGTTTCCTTAATTCGTCAAATAAATCTTGACCCAAATCCGCTACTGTTACTACCAAATCAGCATTTACCTGGGGGATCATTTCCGATATACTAGCTTGTTGCCTTAGTTGCTGATTAATTCCTTCTTGAAACAGATTGAGATTGGCTAGAGGTAAACTTAACCCCGCAGCAAAGGGATGTCCTCCAAAGCGATGTAATAAATCTGATTGAGATTTAACCAACTGATACAAATCAATACCATTAACCGATCTTGCCGATCCTCGTGCAATTACCTCCCCTGAATTATCTTCTCCACTACTACTCAACAACACCGTAGGACGACCATATTCTTGAGCAATTTGTCCCGCAGCTAAACCCAAAACCCCACCTTGCCATTGGGGATCTTCGAGGACAATAACCGAGGTGGTAGACAAATCTAACTGCTGTAGTTTTTTCTTGACTTGTTTAATAGTGTCTTTCTGTAAAGACTTACGACGAGTGTTAGCTAATTCCGCTTCTTCTGCCAACTGACTACAGCGTTGAGCATCACGACTAGTAAGTAACTCGACACAAAAACTAGCATTACCATGAATCCGACTCACCGCGTTAATTCTAGGTCCCAAACCAAAAGAAATATCTGTAGGGCGATCGCCATTGCGACGACATAAATCTAGTAATTTTGCTACTCCAGGGCGAGTCATCGTAGCAGGATTGACCTGTTTTTGTAGTTGCTTAATACCAACCTGGGCTAAATAACGACAGTCTCCTTTTAACTCCACCAAATCAGCAATTAAACCAATAGCAACCAAGTCTAATAAATTTTCTAAAGGCTGTTGCGGGACATCGGGTAAAGTTTCATACAATGCTTCAACTAATTTATAGGCTACTGCTACTCCAGAAAGATGATAGAGAGGGTGGCTGGTTTCCAGATAACGGGGGTTAATAATTGCCGTTACTTCAGGGCGAGATTCAGGCAGACTATGATGATCGGTAACGATGATATCAATACCCAACTCTTGAGCGTATTTAATTTCTTCTAAGTTAGTGCTGCCAGTGTCACAGGTAACAATTAGCTTTGTTCCCGCCTCGGCTAATCTAGCTATGCCAGGGTTGTTTAAACCATGAGATTCCGTTAGACGATTAGGTATATAGTAGTCTAGCTGTAAATATTGCGTGAAAAACTGCCCCAACCCATCCCACAATACACTGGTAGAGGTGATCCCATCGGCATCAAAATCCCCCCAAATAGTTACTTTCTCAGTGCGATCGCGGGCTTGCCCAAGACGCGAGGTTGCCCAATCCATTTCTAAACCAAAAGCAGAAGAACTAGCAGGTTGATACAAGTCTGGGTTGAGAAATCCTGGTAACTCTTCTAAATCTTGAATTCCTCTTTGCCATAAAAGTTGAGCGCAATACTTAGAATCCTTGCCAGTAATATCTTGCACTCCTGCAACAAATTCTTGAGGAACTTCTGATGTCGATACAATTTTCCATTGAGCATTGAGCATTGAGCGTTAAGCAATATTGATCAACTATATTATTTATCAGTATTTATCAGCCGTATTATCTAAGATTTACTTTCCCTGCTGGTTTAACCGATTATAATCCAACATCGGCAGCATGAGTTGAAATCACAAAGTCGTCAAAGTAGGCATAAACCTCATTCTCTGGCCACCAATCACTACCATTGCCGCCATGAAAGCTGCTAAAGTACAAGGTGTCAATTCCTTGATTGTCAGTTACGAATTTAAGATTATCGACACTCAGAACTTTTTGCTCATCCATCCAAACATCTATTTCTCCATTAGACTGATTGCCGTCGTTAATCTTGACTCTTTGAACTAGATGATGCCATTTGCCTGGTTCAAAGTATTTATCCTTCCCATCACTTCCTTGAAGTGTAATATCCTCTCCATATTTTCCTGGTTTATCCATGTGATACAAATACAGAGTAGCTTTTCCGTTTTCTCGCCACATATACCGTGAGCTAAATCCATTAGTGCCAGTACAGGTACTACCTCCTGAACAAAGGTCTCCCGTACCCATTCCTGGCAGTTTACCACCACTCAACTTGGGACCATCAAAATCAAAATTTTGGTCGAATTTTACCCAATACGAAAGATAATATTCCTTTTGACTGGGAACTTTCCACGATGAACCCGTATTTGTTTGAGCATCTGAAGGATAAGTAATTTTTAAGGATTTATCGCCAGAATGAGCATCCTCATCAGAAATGGTGGCGTACTTATACATATTGTTAGACCAGTCCACGTTCCAGTCTTGACGCTGTACATCAGTCTTGTATGCCTTATTGTTAGAATGCTGTTCAAATCCCACTGTAATGGCATCAGAACTAATTGGAGGCGGAGTTGGAGCTTTAAATATGTCTCCACCAAAGACTAGGACTACTGTGATTAATAGAATCATCCCCAATATTAAAAGTAGTCCTAATCTATTGAATTTACTGCCCACGATTATCTTTAATATCTTTATTCTAAACGTTTTTAAACCAGCAATAATGTTGAGTAAAAAACTGCCCCAACCCATCCCACAATACACTAATAAACTAATACACTGGTAAAGGTGATTTCATCCACATCAAAATCTTCTCAAATTATTTTCTCAGTGCGATCAGCTTAGAGGAGTGCGCTTCGCGCAATCGCGAGACTACTGCAAACTCCACCTTACCCAATCCATTTCTAAGTCACAAGCAGAAGGACTAGCAGGTCGATACAGGGCTTTAAGACCTGCTAGTCCTGCTTGTTTAACAGACTATAATCCAACATCGGCAGCATTAGTCGAAATCACAAAGTCGTCAAAGTGGGCATTAACTTCTCTCTCTGGCCACCAATCACTACCATTGCCGCCATGAAAGCTGCTAAAGTACAAGGTGTCAATTCCTTGATTGTCAGTTACG
>JASJDX010000591.1 GCA_030064975.1 Pleurocapsa sp. MO_192.B19 | reverse complement strand
CGAAAAGCTACGCAACGGAGTTATGATTTTTTCCTCGAACTATGGGAGATAAACAACGAGAGAATGGGCAATTCAGACATTGGGAAATCAGAATATTACTGAGTTTTTAGTTTTTTGACCCTTTGTCGAACTCACTTGAAATCAATAGATCTATTGATCAGTTAATAATTATTCGCTTAAATCGTGATTCTCAATACTTTTTTCCAACTCTACATAAGGAACAAGCCAAACTACATCATAGGGGTGTAAAATCAGGAAAATCTTTTGCTGCTGAACTTTCCATCCTCTATTACCAATCAAATCGTACCAATAGCTGTTATTCTCTGGAGAATTGCAGACGACTGACTTAGAGTTGTTTAATTTAAGTTCGGCTAGAGGAATTTCCAGTTGACAAACTTGGTTAGAAACATTGGTTACGGTCAGAAGATGTTCTTCGCAGTCAGGTGCAACTCTTAAAACAATAAAACATTTATCAGAAAGAGTCAGAATTTGTTGTTCTCCTTGAGGATGAAAAGCGCGCTGTCGGACTCGAATTTCTAGTAATTTCCCCAAAGCTTGAGTCAGTCGGGATAATTTAGAATTGGGTAATTTTAATTCCTCATCTAAAGAGCTTTCAGAAATTATCTGACGATTGATATCCCGTTTAGACTTGGTTTTAATTACCGTATCGACATCATTAGAAGTTCCAATCAAGCCGTGTAGATAAATGCCTGGTACACCTTTTAGTACTAAAGCCAAACTACGAGAAGCAACAAAACGCTTAATTTGAATAGGTAATGGCTCATTGCCACTATCTAAATTTAAAGCACTAAACCAAGTGGTATTAATTTCATAGGGTTCGTCTTTACCTCCTGCTCCTGTACGATAGGAAACAAACGCACCATGCTCTCTGGCTCTACTAATTAAGTAATCTATGTCTTTGGTTTCCAGAATATTTTTGACTCCCATTAAGCCAATACCATCATGAGTATCTAAAATATTGAGATAAGTACAGGCATTGGACGGGAATTCCAGGTTTTTCGCCCACTGAGCCAGAGCAGTAGTATCTTCGCGATAAAAAGTATGCAGCACTAAGGGAGGCAAAGCGAAATTATAGACCATTTGCGCTTCATCATGTCCGTCACCAAAATAAGCAATGTTTTGCTGGTGAGGAATATTAGTTTCTGTAATTAAAGCAACACCAGGGGCAATAACATCAAAAATATCGCGAAATAGTTTAATAGTTTCGTGAGTTTGTTTTAAATTTGCACAAGAAGTACCAGGAATTTGCCACAGGTAGGTAACAGCATCCAGACGAATCAAATCTGCTCCGCGACGAACATAAAGCAACAGGGTTTCAATCACCCATAACAATACTTTAGGACTACGATAGTTCAAATCGATTTGATCGGCAGAAAAAGTAGTCCAGACCCAGATTAATCCGTTTATGCTTTGAAATTTAGTCAAAAGATCGCTAGTACGGGGACGCACCACCAGTTGACGATCTTCTGGACTCAATTCATCAGGAGAGAGATAGACAGTAGCAATATCTTTGTACTCAGGGTTGCCATTTAACAATTTTTGAAAAGCTTTACTTTTAGATGAAGTATGGTTACACACCGCATCAAACATCAGTTGATAAGAATCGCCAATTTTAGCAATATCCTGCCAAGAGCCTAATTTGGGATCTACCGTGCGAAAATCAGTTACAGAAAATCCTCGATCTGAAGAGTAAGGGAAAAAAGGCAAAATATGTAGCGTATTAATTGCTTTTTTAAAACCTGGTACTTGCTCCAAAATATGAACCAAACTTGCTAGAGGAGAAGATTTTTCACTGCGAAGAAGATCGCCATAGGTGATTAAAATAACATCTTGTTCTGTAAAGCGGTTAGCAGGAACAAAATCTCGTTCCGCTTCGATTCTGGCTAGTGGTTTATGAGCATAGTAAACTTTTAGAACGCGCTCCAACTCAGGCAAGAATTGTTTTGCCTCATCTTCCCCGTAGAGAAAACATAAGCGGTCAAAGATTTTATCGCGAGCTTTGCGGGGTATTTCTAATAGTGGTCGATCGTAATCTGGGTATTCGTAGTGACGAATTTTCGTCCAATGTTGTGATTCGGAGTTTTGAGCTTGTTCTTGGGATCTAACGCTAATTTTCTGACTAGCAACCATGCTTTTTCTTCGTTAACTATGACTTAACTAGATTTACATATAACTGACTTTAAAAATGCAATTTATCCTGTCTGAGATACAGATTTTGGCAAGATACTCTAGATTTAAATACAAACTAGAGACTAGAGATTTTTCACTAGACGTAAGTTTAACCTGCCTTTAATTCTTGTGTAATGACTTTCATATTATAATTTTTGTAATTTTTTGAAGAAACTTGAAGTCAAATGACCCATGAGGTACATTGTTGTTACTGACTTAGATGGAACGCTGTTAGACCATCAGACATACAAATATACTCCTGCCTTGGATGCGATCGCCCAATTACGTAAGCAGGACATTCCCATTATTCTTAACTCTAGTAAAACTCAAGCAGAAATCTTAGAAATTCGCCGAGAATTAAATAATCAAGAACCTTTTGTCTGTGAAAATGGCGGGGTTCTCTGTAGTGTTAGTCTCCAGCCAAATATTGCTCAAGCAAGCCAAGAACTAAATAAAACTCATTTGGGAAGACCAAGAGAGAGATTTCTTGATGATTTAAGATTAATTAAAGAAAAGCTGCAACTCCGCTATGAAGGATTTGCCGATGCTTCTGTAGACAATGTTGTGGAGTGGACAGGACTTAGTATCTTAGATGCCCAAAAAGCAATGCAGCGAGAAGCCACCGAACCATTATTATGGCAGGATACAGAACCAGCATTAAACAATTTTAGACAGGAGTTGAAGAAATTAGAATTACAGTGTGTCAAAGGTGGACGATTTCATCATGTTATGGGTCTTTTTAATAAGGCAAGTTGTTTCCCGAAATTAAAAGAATACTACTCCCAGCGTTGGCAAGAAGAGGTAGGAGTTATTGCTTTAGGAGATAGCCCCAACGATCTACCGATGTTAGAGCAAGCCAATCACGCGGTTGTCGTCCCCTCCACAAAGGGATCTAATTTACAGCTTAATCATAGTTCTGTATTCTTTGCTACTCAACCAGGCCCTTATGGGTGGCAAGAAGGCATAGAGTTTCTGTTAAAGAGTATATATTAGATACATTTTATATATTTTTTTTTAGATATATTTAAGATAAATGCTTACTTGAGGAGGTGTAAAATCGCTGACTTTTTTCAAAATGGTGAGATAACCACCCTACATGATTTACACAACCGTTCTGTTGCATCTCTCGAAACAGAACTACTGCATATATCGCAAAGTTCACCAATGGCATTGGTTCTACCTTGTTTATTCTCTGAACTAGAAGGACCAGCCTTGGGTAATATCCTGGATGAACTTTCTCAAGTCAAATATTTAGACCAAATTATTATTGGTTTAGATCGAGCAACTGAGGCTCAATTTGAATATGCCAAAAAATATTTTGCTCGATTACCTCAAAAACACAAAATTTTGTGGAATGATGGGCCTCGATTAAAAGGTGTGCATCAGTTATTACAAGAAGAAGGGTTAGCTCCTAGTGAACGAGGCAAAGGTTACAACGTCTGGTATTGCATGGGATATTTTCTCTCCTGTGGTACAGCCAAGGTTCTGGGGCTTCATGATTGTGATATTTTGACCTACGAAAAAGGATTGCTAGCCAAACTAATGTATCCAGTGGCGAACCCAAAATTTGAGTTCAAATTTTGCAAAGGATATTATTATCGCCAGGCGAATAATAAACTAAATGGTAGAGTAATGCGTCTTTTGGTCAGTCCTTTAGTGCGCTCGCTCAAAAAGATTTTTAAAGATAATGCCTTTTTAGATTACATTGACAGTTTTCGCTATCCTTTGTCAGGAGAGTTTTCTATGGCTGCGGATGTGGTCAATAATGTTCGTATTCCCTATGATTGGGGATTAGAAATAGGTGTCCTTGACGATGTTTATCGCAACTATCATCTGAATAAAATTTGTCAGGTTGATATTGCCAATGCCTATGACCATAAACATCAAGCACTTTCTTTTCAAGATCGTGACCGAGGATTATCTAGAATGTCCATTGATATTTGTAAGGCTTTATTTCGTAAAATGGCTGCTAATGGACAAGTGTTTTCGCAAGAAATTTTTAGAACCCTTAAAGCAACTTACTATCGCACTGCTCTAGATTATGTAGAACGCTATCATAGTGATGCCATTATGAATGGATTAACTCTCGATCGTCACAATGAAGAAAAGGCAGTTGAATTATTTGCACAATCAATTATTCATGCTGGCGAAGCTTTTCTGCAAAACCCTCAATTAAGACCCGTTATTCCCAGTTGGAATCGAATTATCAGTGCTAATGCGAATATTCTACAAGAAATTTATGATGCAGTTGAGACAGATAATGTTGGAGCTGACTATAACAAAGTCAGAGAAGTAATCATGAATTAATTAACAACTAACAACTAATAATTTCCATCTGGCGACTGTTCATCGCTTCGAGAAACAATTCGGTTGATAAAGCTTGTTCGACGGGATAGATACCTGGTTGTTTGAGCTTTTCTTCTAATATTAATTGTGCGATCGCGCCAGTTCCTGCCCCAGCGGCGATCGCTGTATTATTATGTACTATAGTTGCACAGTAGGTTTGAGGTGTACCTGCTTTTTCTCCCGTAATTTCTGCCCGCATTGCCACCCCAATCCCACTAAATTTATCAGTCACGGCTGTCATTAAATAACTAACGCGAGAAAAGAATTCAATTCCTTTGGGGGTGCTTACCCATGCTTCGGGAAAAATATGCGCCGTAATCCAGGTTAAATGGTTATACCAATCAGGAATTGAGCCGAATTTTGTAATTACTGTCTCTACAGGAAAAGAATTAGCAAAAGTATAGGTTTCTGGCACATCAAACCAATAGACTCCAGTTTTACCATAGGGTTTAGGAAACTCAATTACCTCGCGTTTGGTGTAAGGTAAAATATCTTGCCATTTGCCATCGATCCAAGCAGAGAATTTGTTTTTCAATCCTAAAAAAGTAGTTCGCATTACAGTTAATCCTGCACCACCAGAACCCGCTACCACATAGCTTAAATGTATTTTCTTAGGGCGATCAAATTGCTCAATACCTTGTTTGACCATACTATTAGAAATTCCTGGAAAAATTCCCGTATTGAGTATGGCTGTAATTCCTTGAGCGATCGCTTTTTCCTGATGTTTAATTACCTGTTCATAAAAAGAACGATGATCGCTCACGTCAAGATAATCTACCCCTTTATCAATGCAAGTTTCTAATACTCTACCGTCTCGATGATGAAATGGTCCAGCACAATGAACTACTAAGTCTTGAGATGCGATCTCTTTTGATAGCTGTTCTCGATCTGCTAAATCTAGAGTCAGAAATTTAAACGGAGGTTTGACCTGTTGCTGAGGATTACGGGAGGTTATAGTAACTTCTGCATCAGTATGATTAGCAATATCTTGAGCGACACTGTTGCCAATTCTGCCACAGCCTCCAATTACCAAAACTTTTTTAGACATAGGGTAATTCTTTAGTAATACTACTTATATGTTCATTCAAAGTTATCCATTACTCAATTTTAGTGGCGATCAGCTTAGAGGAGTGCGCTCCGCGCAATCGCAAGTTTAATTGGTTGGGTATACACTGTTTTGAACTGCAAGACATAATTTTTAAGTTTTTAAGTTGCTAAAACTACTGTCAAACTCGCTTCGCTCTAGTTCGGCGGGGCGTATAAAGGTGCGGAATGCACCTGCCCGCAAGCACCTGAATTGAATTCAGGTGAACGGGCAGG
>JASJDX010000590.1 GCA_030064975.1 Pleurocapsa sp. MO_192.B19 | reverse complement strand
TCCGGGAGGAACGCGATTGGCTCCGCCAGTGCCGTAGGCAATCGCCTTGGCAGGGCGAAAACATAATCAATACATATTACATTTTGACGTGCGGAAAGAGAAATGTAACTCAAGCTAAACCCAATTTGAATATAAATAAAACTTATTTTATTGTCCATTTACTAGAACTATAGTACTAATTAAGGCCCCTGGAAAATTAAATTCTTAGGTCGCGATTGCGCGGAAGCGCACTGCGAAGCAATCGCCCTTCGGCAAAACTTGTCCATCTACTGATGCTGCATATCGTTCTCACCCCAAAAGACAGAGATGTTTAGCCCATCTGATTCGTAAAGCGATTGGCTTTGCCAGTGCGCTTCCGCGCAATCGCCATAACAGGAGCCATTAACCAAAAAGCAGCTACTATCGGACAATGGATTTTAGATGACCTCAGAGAATTAATTGCCACCATTGCTTCGGCCAGTGAAGATAATCGTTTGATTCGTAAACTTCTCGCTCGTCTCAGAAGGGCTTGCCATTTAGGGAAAAAAGCTGACCATAAGAAACTACAAGCTCTAGCTAAAGAGATTTTCAATGATTGGGATGCTGTCGTCGCTTTCGTTTATCATCCTGAATTACCACCTACCAATAATGAAGCGGAAAGAGCCTTACGCCATGCGGTAATTGCCCGAAACATTGGTTTTGGTACTCGAACATCAGAAGGCAGTCTAGCTTACAGTTCTCTGCTAAGTGTCATCGAAACCTGTCGTCTGAGAGAAATTAATCCTTGGACTTACATAGCTGAGGTTTTAGCCTTAGCGAGAAAAGGTCTTGCTCCACCACCATTTCCTGTTGGCGGTTAATTAATAGACATGACGATCGCATCGCCAGTGTCCTAATTTTTCCTGGCTTTTTTGGAGGGGGGAATGAACGGTTACACTGGTATCGCATTTACCTATCTCTGGGTCGAGCCTCCATCGTGGGAACGACAATCAAAGATGCTCAAAAACTGCCCGAACACTTAGTTGTTGACGCTCTTGTTTTTTGTTGATTTATTGAGGCAATTTTAGTCTATTTGCCCCATTTTCTCCACCAACACCAGACCCAAAACCTATGTAGTCTTGTAATGCTTTAACTTCTAAGGGCTGAGACTGCAAGGAGCGAATTGCAGCTACAGTTGCCTTAGCCCCAGCAATAGTAGTGATAATTGGCAGTTGGTAATCTAAAGCCGTGCGCCGGATCAGACGGGCATCGGTATGAGATTCTTGTCCGTTGGGGGTGTTGATGATGAACTGTATTTGGTCATTCTTAATCCAGTCGATAACGTGGGGACGACCTTCATGAATTTTGAGCACCAAATCTATATCTTCTAGACCATGCTCCTGTAGGACGCGACGGGTGCCAGCAGTGGCAACTATCTTAAAGCCCAAATCCACCAAATCTTTGACCACTGTCACCACTCCTACCTTATCCCGATCGCTCATCGACACTAATACCGTCCCAGTCAGAGATAATTTTACTCCTGCTGCCAACTCGGCCTTAGCGAACGCCTTGCCAAAATCCGTATCGATGCCCATCACCTCACCCGTAGAGCGCATCTCTGGTCCTAATAGGGTATCCGCACCGGGGAACTTATTAAACGGCAGCACCACTTCTTTGACAGCGATGTGTTGGGTAATTCTTTCTGAGGTCAACCCCACAGACTCTAAAGTTGACCCAGACATGACGCGAGATGCCAACTTAGCTAAGGGAACGCCAATCGCCTTAGAGGCATAGGGGACAGTGCGAGAAGCGCGGGGATTGGCCTCCAAAATGTACACTTGTTCTCCCTGAACGGCATATTGGATGTTGAGCAGTCCAATTACTTTGAGGGCTTGGGCTAACTCGATGGTCCACTGGCGAATAAGATCGAGAACTGAGGGGGGCAGGGAGGTATGAGGCAGAGAGCAAGCGGAATCACCTGAGTGAACTCCTGCTTCTTCGATGTGTTCCATAATCCCGCCGATAACTACTTTCCCCGTCGAGTCGGCGATCGCGTCTACATCCACCTCAATAGCATGTTCCAAAAACTTATCAATCAAAATCGGGTGTTCTGGCTCGACTTGCACCGCATAGTTCATGTAATGTTCTAGCTCCCCATCGGAATAGACAATTTCCATGGCCCTTCCCCCCAAGACATAGGAAGGACGCACCACTACTGGGTAGCCAATCCGACTAGCAATCTTCAAGGATTCTTCATAGCTATGAGCAATCCCATTGGGAGGATGGTGGATATTTAGTTTTTGGAGGATTTGCTCAAACCGCTCTCGGTCTTCGGCAATATCAATGGAATCAGGAGAAGTGCCCCAGATTTTTGTCTGAGGGTTGGGGGTGAGGTTATTCCCTGCATCTTCCAAGTACTCCTGCAAAGGCACAGCCAACTTCAGGGGAGTTTGCCCGCCAAACTGGACGATAATACCTTCGGGATTTTCCGCTTCGATAATGTTGAGGACATCTTCCTTGGTAAGAGGTTCAAAATAGAGACGATCGCTGGTATCGTAATCGGTGGAAACCGTCTCGGGATTGGAGTTAACCATGATCGTCTCAAACCCTTCTTCCCTCAAGGCAAAGGAGGCGTGACAGCAACAGTAATCAAATTCGATTCCCTGTCCGATGCGGTTGGGTCCCCCGCCGAGAATCATCACCTTGCGCCGAGCGGAGGATTCAGCTTCCGATTCCCCTGTTTCGTAGGTGGAATAATAGTAAGGCGTGTAGGATTCAAACTCGGCAGCACAGGTATCCACCAGTTTGTAAACGGGAATTACTCCCAACTGCTTGCGATAAGCCCTTACTTCATCTTCGGTGGTCTTAGTAGCAAAGGCAATTTGGCGATCGCTAAATCCTTGCTGTTTGACGAACTGCATTTGTGCTGGAAGAATTTGTCTTAGGGGAGTACAGGCGAGAAAATGCTCAGTTTCGATTAGTTCCTGCATTTTGTCCAAAAACCAGGTGTCAATGGCGGTAAGTTCGTTAATTTCTGACACCGTCATTCCCAGTTTTAAGGCATGATAGACGCTAAAGATGCGCTCTGGATGAGGAGTGCGTAAACTAGAATGTACTCTGATTAAGGAAGGGAGTAATTCTTGTCTGTCACAACCAAAACCAAAGCGACCAGTTTCTAGCGATCGCAGAGCTTTTTGCAAAGATTCACAGAAAGTACGCCCAATTGCCATTGCTTCGCCCACGGACTTCATCTGGGTAGTTAGTATGGGTTGAGTCGCAGGAAACTTCTCAAAAGTAAAGCGGGGAATTTTGGTCACTACATAGTCAATCGTTGGTTCAAAAGAAGCGGGAGTTTTCTTGGTGATGTCGTTGGGAATTTCATCCAGAGTATAGCCTACTGCTAAGAGGGCAGCGAATTTGGCAATGGGGAAACCAGTTGCTTTGGAAGCCAAGGCCGAAGAACGAGAAACACGAGGATTCATCTCAATAACAATTACCTCACCATTGACAGGATTGACGGCAAATTGGATATTTGACCCCCCTGTTTCGACTCCGATCTCGCGAATAATTTTCTGAGCAGCATCCCGCAGTCGTTGATATTCTTTATCAGTCAAAGTTTGAGCAGGTGCAACAGTAATCGAATCCCCAGTGTGCACACCCATGGGATCGATATTTTCGATCGAGCAGATCACTACCACATTATCTGCTAGATCCCTCATCACTTCTAGCTCGTATTCTTTCCATCCCAAGAGAGATTTCTCCACTAGGATCTGGGATACTGGACTAGCGTCAAGACCGTGTTCAACCAGTTGTTCGTATTCTTCCTGATTGTAGGCAATCCCGCCGCCAGTTCCTCCTAGAGTAAAGGCGGGACGAATAATTAGGGGATAGGAGCCCAGTTGTTGGGCCACCACTTTGGCTTCTTCCCGGTTAATGGCAATTCCCGAAGGACATACTGCTAAACCAATGCGCTCCATGGCCTCTTTGAACAACAGACGGTCCTCGGCCATTTCAATTGCTGGGAGCTTGGCTCCAATTAGTTCGACTCCATATTTTTCTAGCACGCCACTCTTGGATAAAGTAACTGCGACGTTCAAAGCAGTCTGACCACCCATAGTGGGCAGTAGGGCATCAGGACGCTCTTGGGCAATGACTTTCTCCACGATTTCTGGCAGTACTGGCTCAATATAGGTTCGTTCGGCCATTTGAGGATCGGTCATGATGGTAGCAGGATTGGAATTGACCAGCACTACTTGATAGCCTTCTGCTCGCAGAGCCTTACAAGCCTGCGTGCCAGAGTAGTCAAATTCACAAGCCTGTCCGATCATAATGGGACCAGAACCAAGCAATAAGATTTTTTTTAAGTCGTCGCGGCGAGGCATATATTTGTTTGAGAATCATCATTTTTTACTCCCAATCTTTTTATAGATTGTTACCTTAATGATTTTCGTAACAATGGCTACTAATTAGTTAGATCAAATTATATTGATGCTAGATAAATCAGCAATATTAGTCTTTAAAAAAACAATTTTTGATTTAAAAATTCTGATTCTAGTTATCAGGATAAATAAACACATTTCTTAATATATGAACATAATATGAAATCAATCTCAAAGAAAAGATTTAATTGAATTCCAGTAATTATGTATATTTGATAACAGAAAAAATATAGATCGACATAAGTTAATTAACTTAGAAATAATAACAATAATTTTTTAAACATCAAAGCGAGATAGAATTTAAGTAACAACAGATTTATTGAAGAGTTCGGCAGTAATATAGCAAGGAGTAAGCATGATGAAAAACCTAAAAAACTTCAATGCACTCAGCTCTTCAGACGTTCAAAGGGAAGGACAATCCGAAGAGGAATTGCTCGAAGAATTCAATACTAGAGAAGATGTTGACCCCATATTTTTGGGCTTATGTGACCGTGACACAGGAATGAGGCGAATCCTCTCGAAGTTAAAAACTATTGCGCTCTCTGGCAGTGATGTTACGGGTGGCGACCTGGATGATAATTGGTATCAAGCTGAGGTAGTAGGGGAAGAAGCTGTAGGCGGACAGACTCCTACTCCCGATCAGAATGTAACCGAGCAATTGCTTCAGGCAATGGGTATTGGCGCAGTTGATGGCGAACTGGTACAAGTTAAAGAAAAGTTAGAGCATCGCGATCTCCTACGCTGGGAACTAAAACCAGAGTCGGCTGAAGATTCAGACCAAACGCACTGTAGGCTACACGACTACAGATGGAACTTACGTTAACGACTATTTAATTGAGGCAGGAGATAATACTGGGCCTCAGAGTGCTGAGTTAATCTTGCAAGACCCAACTGTAGAGGTCGCTGTTCTGGAAACGGCGCGAGGCGGAATTTTGCGTTCTGGATTGGGCTTTGATGCTTGCAATGTAGGCATTGTGCTCAATGTAACTGGGGATCATCTGGGAATTGACGGCATTGACACCATCGAAGACATGACCGCTCTCAAAAGTGTGGTCGCAGAAGCGACACTTCCTCATGGTTATGCAGTACTCAACGCTGACGACCCCTTGGTTGCCGCGATGGCAAAGCGAACTAGAGCCCAGGTAGCTTACTTCTCGATGAATCCGTTCAATGAAATAGTGCAGTCCCATATTCGCCAGGGTGGTTTAGCAGCAGTTTATGAGAATGGTTATTTGTCGATTTTAAAGGCGGACAAGACCCTCCGAATAAAGCAGGCGATTGACGTACCATTGGCTTTAGGAGGATTAGCTCCTTTCATGATTGCCAATGCTCTAGCAGCTAGTCTGGCAGCGTTTACTCAAGGAGTGGCACTGGAAGATATTCGCCAAGCTCTGACTACTTTTCGAGCTTCAGTGAGTCAAACGCCAGGGCGCATGAATTTATTTAATTTAGGTAGTTATCATG
>JASJDX010000589.1 GCA_030064975.1 Pleurocapsa sp. MO_192.B19 | reverse complement strand
ATTAAATTTAAAGAACTTTTAAAGCACTAAAGATATGCCAGAGATAAAACAAGTAATTCAAGATTATTTATCTGCTTGGAACAGTTCCGATAAACAAGAGAGAGTTTTATTAATGACAAAAGTTTTGGCTGACGATTGCCTCTATGTTGATTCTCATTTGCCCGAATCTATTGTAACCAGAGAACTACATTGTCAATTTATAGATCGCTTCCGCGATAAGTTTCCCGATTTTAGTTTAAATTTAGTTTCCTCTCCAGATAGTCATCATGGTTATTTTAGATTTAGTTGGCAAATGCTCAAACCCAATGGCGATCTTTTTACTCAAGGAAGTTTTTTCGGACAAGTAGACAAACAACATAAAATAACTAAGTTAGTTGGTTTTGTGGATGAAAATAATTAATAGCTATGCCAACAATTAGCTAGTTTTTTTGTTTCATAATTTCTTTTTCGCTTTGCCACAGATTTTCTGTTAAACGTTCGTAAATACCTAGCTCCCGTTTCATTAGTTTATAACCAATAAATTCGCGCCTCAAAGTAGCACTATCTGGATGATAGTGTTTGAGAATTTCATTTACTTCTTTTTCTGTATAAGTTCGCCCTAAGTCGAATTTATTAACTAACCATTTAAGTATTACTAAACGCTTTTTACGGGAAGCTGGTATCTTAGTTAGGCGATCGCCATTGGTATAATTTCTTAAAACTTTTGCTGACCATGCTTCGGCGGGTATATCTTTTGTCCAGTTTGCCATTTGTTCTGAAGTAAATAAAGATTTATTCAAACTAGATAAAGTATCCCCATTTAATTTGTAGAGATGCGTATTACCCTACGATCGCATTTCAACTAAATTCAATTCTTTTAATTTCATTAGATGATGGGATATTGTCGGTTCTTTTAACTCCAAGCGTGCGGCTAAGTCTTCTACGCTACATTCAGTTTGAGACAGAATACCCACTAGCTTTAAACGATTTTCATTAGCCAAGACTTTAAAGAAATTGAGCAGGGTATCAAAATCTGGAGAGTTCATGTATCTAATTTGATGTTTTTCTAATTAGAATTATATCGAATTAGTTTAACCTAAGGATATTCTCCGAACAGAAGAGAAGTTAATGCTATGTCTACTAAAGGACGGACTAATGTTGCAAACTATGTGAAGTTAGAGTTAGTTAATGAATTTGAGATTATTGAATTTTAGATTATTGTGGCTGATGATGTAGATACAGTTTTTGTCTGGGAGTCAGAAGGAAATTATGAACCTAATAAATGTAGCATACGTATTCGTTGTTACTTGGTTTTGTAGATGAAAATAATTATGGCTATGCCAAAAATTAGCTAGTTTTTTGGCGCATTAACGCAGACTCCTTGAAAATCAAACCTCAGCTACATAGATACTCAACAAAATATCAGCTAACAGTAGATGATAAGTTTTCAACTAGGAAAATGCCAATCAGTCTCAAGTTGACGATTTTTTCCATTTTTTAGCAACCTTATCTATTAAAGCTAATACTTCTGCCAAGTCTTGACCCTTACTTGCTAAACCATAAGTTACTTGTGGGGGAATAGTCGGTTTGTAGTCCCGATAAATAATATCTTCTTCTTCCAGCTTACGTAATCGTTCCGTTAAAACTTTCGCTGAAATACCATCAATTTTGCGTCTCAGCTTTCCAAAGCGAGTCGGACCATTATTACCCAAAACCCAGAGAATCTTAAGTGTCCATTGACCTGCTAACAAGCCAAGAAGTTTTTCTGATGGACATTCTGAATGCTCCTCTAATGACATAGCCAGTTTATTAATAGTTTTTTAGTTACTTTAAAGTACCTAGTTGACTTTTGATAGTAGTAACTTATAGTAAGTAAGACAACTATTTATAACCAATAGTTCTAGAACTATTATGTAGAGGAGAACACAATGGCTGAGACAACAAAAATTACAACTTTAGACAACGGTCCTTTTTTAGTTAATGGTTCTGTTGTAGTTACCGATGCTAAGGGAAATCAGTTTGATTTAAAAAGTGAAACCGTAGCACTTTGTCGTTGTGGTGGTTCTGACACAAGACCTTTTTGCGACGGCTCTCACGGCAAACTTGGCTTCGAGTCAGCAGAGCGTGCAGGTCAGTAACAAGAAAACTAACTTTAATGCAAATGCTGAAGTAATTTAACAGTGTAGTGAAGCGGTTGTCATACTTCATTCAAAGCAGGATCGGTTTTTAAAACACTGATTTTACTTGAAGCTTGAAGTATGTTCAGCCGTAAAATAAGGAGAAAATGATTGATGCAGTCAGCAAATCAAGAAAAGTCGAGCAAGAAGCTTCGTTATATTCAGCGTAGCGTAGATCGTCATTGGGTAGGCGATGGATTCCCCATTCAGACGTTATTTGCATACTCAAATTTAGATCCTCTGAGCATAAGTCCTTTTCTGCTTTTTGATTACGGCGGACCAATGAATTTTCCCCCCATGAGCCAACGTCGGGGAGTTGGTGCACACCCACATCGGGGTTTTGAGACAGTGACCATAGTCTATCAGGGCGAAGTGGAACATAGAGACTCATCTGGAGGTGGCGGTATCATTGGTACTGGCGATGTGCAGTGGATGACCGCAGCATCTGGACTAGTTCATGACGAGTTTCATAGTCACAATTTTGCGCAACGCGGTGGAACATTTGAGATGGTACAGCTTTGGGTAAATTTGCCAGCTAAGAATAAGATGGCTCCGCCCCGTTACCAAAGCATTTTGAGCACTCAAATCCCTGTATTTGGTTTTCCTGATGGTGGTGGAATTATGCGCATAATTGCTGGAGAATTTGCGAATTTGAAAGGTCCTGCCAAAACCTTCACACCGATTCACATTTGGGATCTACGCCTTGCTAGTGACCAACAGATCGACCTTGAAGTGCCTATAGGTTATAACACTATACTCGCGGTACTCAAAGGTGTTGTGCGTATAAACGAATCTAAGGCGATTAGAAAGGCGGAGATAGGATTGTTCAACCATGCAGGAAAAAATATCTATATTGACTGCATGAAAGATGCTAAAGTTCTATTGCTAAGTGGAGAGCCGATTTATGAACCTGTTGTGGGACAAGGACCGTTTGTCATGAACAGTCACCAGGAGATTTGTCAAGCGATAATAGATTACCAAAATGGTAAGATGGGGCGTTTGCCATGAAAACAATATTGGTTTAATTTGAACCAGACTATCATTTGTAATTATTCTCGTCGAACTCAAATGGGATTATTTTCCAAGAGAAGATATTTCTTCCTCCTCATCTAAACCAAAGGCATCTTGAAATACAATTGGATCGTAGTATTCACGGAACAGTTCGATTTTGCCATCCACGACATGAAATAGTCCGCCATATCGCTGATTATAGTTTCGTCCTGTAGGGATTATTTCCACATTACCCCGCCATTCAGCAAAAACCATCGTAGAATCCTGCATGGGGTAAAATACCAACTCATCAGTAAAATTGGCTTTTCCGCTAGTTTCTGGCCAAGCAGCATAGTGCTGTATTAGATTAGCTTTACCCTCAACGCGCTTAGGGAAACCATCGGGAGAAAACGGCATATCCTGTACGGCATCTTCTGCCCAGACTGATGCAAACTTGTCCATGTCTTTATCTTCTAAAGATTCTAGAAAATCAATTACAGCTTGTTTTGTCTGTTGGCGTTGAATATAAGGAGAAGGATTTAGATTCGCTTGTTCTACAGCTTGATTAATAATATCGCGACTCCCCTGTTCGGATTCGGCGAGAAAAGTCATCTGGTTAATCGTCCATTGTCCATCTTCTTTGACTAAACCATATTCATAACTACCTGCAATTTGCCAAAACATTTCGTTGAGATAATGATTAGCTGTCACATCAGCAGTAGCTGTGGCTTCATTTCCTGTTACTACAGTTTCGATATTAGATATCTCGTGTCGAGTGCGATCAAATCCTGGCAGGCTACTTGCCCATTGTGTCATTAAAGCCTGAGGACTTTTTAATTCTACTTCTCCACCAAATGCTGAGGTGTAGTCTACTTCAACTTCTTCTGCGTAAAGCTTTTCTAGACTTTCAAAATTTTCTCGATCGGCTAGGTTAGCAACGCTTTCAACAAGAGTTTGAATAGCAGCCTCATCTGGTGTTGTGATATTAAGAGAATTAGAAGGGTTAACTGCAAGTGTCATTAAAGATACTCCTGTAATTGCTACTATGATATATTTCATTGGTATTTCTATCTCTCGATGTATTTAAGTTTTAAATCTTATATATTCAATTTACAGAAGCCGAAAAATTATCTCTTGAAAGCTTTTGCCCAATTTTTTGTAAATTCTTACTATTATGGGATTGATTCAGCTAAAATTGTCTAGACTATAATGCGATCGCTCAGCTACGGGTCGCGTCGTAATCGCTTTAAACTATTGTCACTTTCACATTGTATTTTTTGGGCAACCCCAACGAATTTTTGAAAAATTCAATCGGCGCGAAAAATTTTTCAACTAGAGGCTTGTGCTGCGATCGCTCAGCTACGGGTTGCGTAATCGCTAGAAATGGTAAAATTTTTTTTATAATGGGAGTGGTGACTCTCAAGGGTGAAGCCAACTATTCCCATTATGAAAATCTTTTTTTATTTAATCATCAGTGGCGATCGCAAGTCAAGATATTAATTTTTTTGTAAATACATTAAAATACTTACGAGCTACAAAAATAGCTGATTAATGCAATCGCTTCTGAAAATCAAGATTATTTTAACTAGTTACCTGAGAATAGCGATGATTATGAATTCGCTCAAACGTGCCATTGTAAACAAAATTTCTAACCATATCAGCTTTAAAGAAATCATGAGGAAAACCTAGTTCAATCTGACTTACTTCATCAAGTTGCTGAATTTGTTCTTCTGATAATTTGACATCAACACATTGTAGGTTGTCTGATACGTGAGAGACTTTTCTCGCCCCGACAATAGGAATCACGCCTTTGCTGAGTAACCAAGCCAAAGCAACTTGAGAGGAACTCTTCCCTAGCTTTTGAGCTACTTTATCTACTTCTTGCGCGATTTTCGTATTGCGATCGCTTTTATCGACAAACCCTTCCATCATTTCATTGTCTAATCTCTTATCATCTCCATCGTTTTCACCATTAGTGTATTTACCAGTCAACCAACCGCTAGCTAAAGGAGACCAAGCAGTAACACTGATATCCAGAGTATGCGCCATTGGCAACAGTTCTCTTTCTGGGGCGCGTTGAATCAAGCTATATTCGACCTGTAAACCAATAAATTGCGTCCACCCGCGTAATTCAGCTAAGGTATTACATTGAGCCACAACCCAAGCAGGAGCATCGGAAATACCGATATAAAGTACTTTTCCCGCCCTAACCAGATCGTCAAATGCTCGCATTACTTCTGATGCTGGAGTCATAAAGTCCCAAGTGTGCAGCCATAAAACATCGATATAATCAGTATTTAAACGCTTGAGACTTCCTTCTACCGACTGCACCATACTTTTACGCTGATTACCACTACCGTTAGGATTACCATCACCTAAACCGTTAGTATATTTGGTAGCTAAGACGATCGCATCTCTTTCAGAAGCAATAAACTCCCCTAAAAATTTCTCACTCGTGCCATTAGTGTAAATATTGGCAGTATCAATAAAATTACCGCCAGCTTCGCGAAAAAGATCGTAAATCTTTTTACTTTCTGCTTGGGATGCACCCCAACCCCAGTCTTCACCAAAGGTCACAGGGTAAACGCATCTTATTTTACTTGACAAAAAATTGAATTAATGTATGTTGTTTTTGGGTATTTAATAATAATTTAAAATGCTAAAAAATAGTTTTAATTCAGTTGATTATTAACCATAATATACAAGCAATTTGAGT
>JASJDX010000095.1 GCA_030064975.1 Pleurocapsa sp. MO_192.B19 | reverse complement strand
ACCAAATACAAACGCTCCAAAGCTCGGGGATGGCGAATTTTAGATTCTTCGAGTTGAAATCCCCCCGATTTGGAATCGAGAAATAACTCTTCAATACGAAATCTTAAGGCATATTGCCACAAAGTTGGCAGAGAAGGAAAAAGGAAAAAGAAATAATTATCTACTTTTAACTTTTTCCTCAACACAACTAATTAATCAAGATGCTTATCTGAGAAGTATTGCCGATTTTACAATTGAGGAGATTTTCCTTGAGCAGCATATTTGCCATGCTGTTGGATTAGTTTGGCCACCACACCAGTCCAACCTGTTTGATGGCTGGCGCCAATTCCTGCGCCAATATCTCCATGGAAATACTCATAGAAGAGAATATATTGATTCCAGTTGGGGTCATTTTGGAATTTGTCGATCGCACCATAAACAGCGCGATCGCCCTGGGATGAACTAGAATTATTATCTTGAGGCAAGAAGACACTAATTAATCTTTGGGAAATCTCTTCAGCTACTTCCCAGAGATTCATCATATTGCCTGAACCAGTCGGACATTCTACTTTAAAATCATCTCCTAGATAGCGGTGGAACTTCTGGAGAGACTCGATAATCAGGAAATTTACGGGGAACCAAACTGGACCGCGCCAGTTGGAGTTACCTCCAAAGAGTCCAAAGCGAGATTCTGCGGGCTCGTATTCCACACTAGGCTGAATATAGTTACCATTATTGGTTCTAATGGCAAAGGGAAGGTGATAGACCTCTTCATCTGAATGAATTTTTGATAAGGCTCGTATGCCATAAGGACTTAAAAACTCGTTTTCATCTAGCATTCTCTGGAGAATTAGGCGCAGTTTTTCAGGAGCGACTAAAGATAGAGAAAGTCCCCCTGCCATGAGGTTACTATCTGTCTGTTCTAGATAAATATTCTCGTGGTCGGTCAAGTCTTTGCGGTTATTAACAAACCAATCAAAGCGATCTTTAAAATCTCGATACAAATACTTATCTAAGGTTTCCTGGTCAATCGCCTCTACCGCAAATAGAGGAATTAGTCCCACCATCGACCGAAGTTTCATTGAGAAAGCAAAGGGGTCATTTCCTTCAGGTAGAGTATTTTGCGGAACTTGCAAAATATCATAGTAAAAATTGTCTTCGTTATCCCAGATGTTAATCTTATCTCCACCAATTTTATTCATCGCCTCAGCAATTAGCAGGAAATGCTGGAAGTATTTGGATGCCATGTCTCCATAAACTTTAATATTGGAGCTTCCTTTAGCTAATTCTGTTGCCATTTTTAACAGATTGAGGCAGAACATTCCCATCCAGCTAGTGCCGTCAGACTGCTCGATACTGGCTCCAGCAATATCAAGGTTACTGCGATCGAATACGCCGATATTATCCAGTCCGAGGAAACCGCCTCCAAACAAATTATTACCGTCCTGGTCTTTACGGTTGACCCACCAATTAAAGTAAAGGGATAGCTTTTGGAATATTTGCTCTAAAAAAGTACTGTCTGCCTTGCCATACATCGATTGTTCGATCTTATAGACTCGCCAAGCTGCCCAAGCATGAACGGGAGGATTAACATCACTAAAGTTCCACTCGTAGGCGGGTATTTGACCATTCGGATGCATATACCATTCTCTGGTGAAGAGGTACAGTTGATCCTTGGCAAAATCGGGGTCAATTAACGATAAGGGAATAGTATGAAAAGCTAGATCCCAGGCTGCAAACCAAGGATATTCCCACTTATCGGGCATGGAAATAATATCTTCGTTAAACAGGTGCGTCCATTCGCGGTTTCGACCATACTTGCGAGCTTCTGGGGGTGAATTCCCAGGATCTCCGTTGAGCCAATCCTGCACTACATAGTGAAAGAATTGCTTACTCCACAACATCCCTGCAAATGCCTGTCGCTGTACGTGACGCATTTCTTGCGGGAGTTGGGCATAGGGGGTAACTGCTTGATAAAATTCATCGGCTTCAGCTTGGCGTTGTTTAAATACTGAGTCGAATTCAGTCCCAAAAGGAGTGGTTAAATTTTCTAGATCGCTTAGTCGTAATCGAACTACTTTGGTTTCTCCTGGGGCGAGATTCAACTTATAGTAAGGTGACACTTTAGTTCCCGCTTGCTCGGGATTTACCGCCGTGGTTTGACCGCTAACAATATAGTCATTGATGCCATCCTTAACGTAGCCAGGATTCTCTCCCCAATCGAATCTCGCACTATTAGTCTCATTGTCAGTAAAGAGCATCGCCTCGGGTTGCTCGCAATAGAGCCACTTACGGTCGAGATCTCGGTCGATCAAGTCCTGTTGCACAAAATTAGCTTCTACTACCTTAAAGTCTGAAGTACCAGAAATTTCTTTCAGAGAAGGCTTAGCTTCACCCTGGCTGCCCCAAGACCAAGTATTGCGAAACCATAGCGTGGGAGCTAAATGTAACTCTTTGGTTTCTGAACCGTGATTAATTACAGTGATTTGCACCAGAATATCTTCTGGGGAATTTTTAGCGTACTCGACGAACACATCAAAATAGCGATCGCCATCAAAGACCCCCGTATCGAGCAATTCATATTCTAAAGCTCCCGAATCTTCCCGTTTGCGGCGAGCGTTTTCCTGAATTAAATCTTCATAGGGAAAAGCAGCTTGGGGATATTTATATAGTCCCTTCATATAAGAGTGGGTGGGAGTACTATCTAAATAAAAGTAATACTCTTTGACATCTTCGCCATGATTCCCCTGATTGTTAGTTAAACCAAATAACCGTTCCTTGAGGATGGCATCCTCGCCATTCCAGAGAGCGATCGCAAAACAAAGTCGTTGATGGTTATCGGAAATTCCCATCAAACCATCTTCCCCCCAGCGATAAGCACGGGAGCGGGCTTCATCATGGGGAAAATAGTCCCAAGCATTTCCTCCTGCACTGTAATCTTCCCTTACTGTTCCCCACTGGCGATCGCTTAAATAGGGACCCCAGCGTTTCCAATACTCCTGGCGATTCTCGTTAGCGACTAGTCTTTTTCTTTCTTGAGTATCTTGAATAGATGTCATAGTTTTATAGTTCTAATCAGTTAATTTTTTGCTTACTTCCAACCAAGCTCGTAAAACTTCCGCCACTGACCAAGCTTGGGCAATACAACCTCTGGGATTAAAGGGAGCATTGCCATCGAAAATTTCGCTAATGCTGCCCAATCCTGCATTACTCAGGTGATAAATCATCGGCTCTAAAAAACTGAGAGCTTGAGAGGGATTGTTATAAACTCGCAAGTGAGCGAGAACAAAAGGACCAATTAACCAACCCCAAACTGTCCCTTGATGGTAGGCACTGTCGCGGTGATATTGGTCGCCACCATAGTGACTTTGGTACTGAAAATTACCTGGATTGAGGCTGCGTAGACCATGAGAAGTTAGCAGAACTTGCTCGCAAGCCTGCATAACACCCTTTTGCTGCTCTTGAGTGAGAGGACTTTCTGGTAGAGATAAGGCAAAAAGCTGGTTGGGTCGCAGGGAAGGATCGTTTATCCCGTCAGGAGTATCGAGGACATCAAAGCAATATCCTGTAGCTGAGTTCCAAAAGCGGCTAAATCCCTGCTTGGTTATCTCCGCCATCTCGTCATACTGGCTCGGATCTTTGCTCAAACTCTGGGCAAGTGCCGACATGGTTCGCAAGGCGTTATACCAAAGAGAATTAACTTCGATGGGTTTACCATAGCGGGGGGTGATTACCTGACCATTAACCAAGGCATCCATCCAAGTTAGTTGTACACCCTCTTCTCCAGCTGATAGTAGCCCATCGCGATCGAGCTTAATGTTATAGCGGGTTCCCCGACGATGCCAGTCAATAATTTCTACCAGTTTAGGAAAGATATTATTCAGAAAATCATTATCTTTAGTCCGAGCGTAATACTGACGGATTGCCTCGAAATACCACAAGGTTGCATCTACGGTGTTGTAGTCAGCATCTGTCAGACTATTACTATCGGGAAAGCGATTGGGTAGCATTCCTTGGCTGACATAGTTTGCAAAGGTTTCTAGAATTAACCGCGCAATCTCCTGACGACCAGTAGCCAGAGTGAGTCCAGGCAGACTAATCATCGTGTCCCGTCCCCAGTCAGAGAACCAATGATAGCCTGCAATAATCGACTTACCATTGGGATTGTTATCCACAGCGCGATCGACTATAAATTGATCGGCGGCTAAAACTAGTTGCTTAATCGAGTCAGGAACTTTAGAAGTAAGGTCGGGATTAGCTGCTTGCCAAACCTTAATTAACTCTTGTTCGTAATTACGGCGATCGCCTAAAGACTTAGCACCATCTAACAGTTTGACTAAAGCTTCTGAATCATTAACGTCTAAATCATTGTCGAGCAAGGCATTGGGAATTTCAGTACTAGCTACAAAAGTTAGAGATTCCCCTGGTTGCAGAGTAGCTGTAAAAGTAGCAACATGAAGATGGCGATCGAGATCGTTTAGTCCTCGATAGTTCTCCATCGGCAACTGGAAATTATTGTAAACTTCGTTTGCCAGAATAGTACTACCGCGATCGCTTAACAAGTAAAATGACTGGGGGTTATTTACATCCATAGTGATGCGCACCCCATTTGCCAGAGACTCTTGATTTCTTTGCTGGGGCAAAGTTCCCCCGTGATAACTACGATAGTTAACGACGGCTTTCAGGGTTAAATTAATTGCTTCGCTAGCACGCTTAAGAGTGTAGTAAACATAGGTAGTATTTGCCTTGGGCTGCATCCAGATTCGCTTTTCTAGCAGGGCATCACCAATGGCAAAGTTCCAGACAGGAATTGTTCCTTCTAAGTGAAAGCTTTCAATATTTTGATAGCCATCAGGATTGATGGAATTACCCTGCCAACGATTGCTAAATAAGGGAAATTCCTCTCCGTTATATTGAACCGTATCGTCAATTTTAGTTAGCAGCAGAGTTCGTTGTAGTGGCGGCTGGAGCGCAGCCACCAATAGTCCATGATAACTTCGCGTTAGTACCCCTGCCACCGTGCCAGAAGCATATCCCCCAATTCCATTAGTGACTAGCCATTCCCGCTGCTCGGCTATCCCAAGCTCGCCACAAATTTCCCGCCCAAACTTAATGCTCATGGTGTTTTTAGATCGATGTTCAGCTTGACGTTTTGGCGTTGCTATTAGTCATTAGCATTTCGATTCAGCAACGCCGACATTTTTATTTAGCTAGGACAAGTTACTGAGGAAACTGATACTAGGGGCAAAAAAGTATTCTCCACCCTGCATAAACACCCAGAGTTTGAAGCCATAATCTTCTGTCTCTGATTCGCCCCATTGTTTAGGATATTTTTGCACTCCTTCTGGTTGACCAATTACAGGGTCAGGGCCAACACCAACATTGACAAAGCGATCGGCATTTGCCCAGCGAGCCTGCATAAAGTTGAATTGATTTTCAATATTGGCTTGAAAACAAAGAAATAGTAACCCCGAACCTGTTTCTGGCTCTTTAGTTGTATCGTTTTCACCGTAGCTAATAGCTCGACGAACAATTTGATGGCTTTTTTCTACGGTTAAAGCCTCATCAAAACCTGGGGAAGATTCCACTCTACCTGTATCTCCACGGGGATTGGTCTTGCGAATATGTGCATGGAAAGGACATTTGCTCGCAGCAATATCCTCATCATAATTAAAGTTAAGGGGTGGAGTATGAGGATTAGTGGGAGCATCAGATTCCGTTACAGGAGTCCCATCGGGAAAACGACCCATAACTAACGCTCCTGCTAATTCATCATCAATGCCTAACTTCTCTGCCAATTGCCGTTGGTCTTCGCGGAATAATTTAACGTTTTGTTCTAGCTTGCGATAAACTAAATAGCTGCCGTAGCTATCTTCGGTTTTACCATTATGGTCTTTGACTAAAACCAGATCTAATGAAGCTCTGGGGTCCCACTTATCAAAGCCTTGGTTGGCAACTTTTTCAATATCTCGTTTCAAAAATAAAGGTTGGCTCACACCATCGACAAAACCAAAGTGTTCGATCGCTTGATTGTTATTATTTCTGATGACGAAACCATCTTCGCGATGGAGAATATTAGCAACAGGTCTGAGTTTTGCCGTTACCTTATTTACGATTTGCAGTAGCTCGTTGATATTATCGTCAGCAATTAAAATCAGGGCGTGAATTTCCTGTTTAAACCCTTCTTCCCACTTTTCAACCTCTGGATCGCCTAAAAATTCTCTAATCTGAGAGTTTTTCATGCCCATAGTAAAGGGCTGATCTTTAGGAACATAGAAAGGCTCTAATCCTAATGCTTCGTAGCCAAAGCGGGTTAAATATACATTGGCAAAAATATCGCCACAGATTCCTTTGTTTTTATAGTTAATCGCTTCATCCGCCTGTTTTTGAGCCGAGGTGACATAGGTTTGGGTAAAAGCTCTAATCCATTCTTTCGCTTGAGGGACGCGATCGGATTTCCATTGCACAAACAGATGTACGCTATGCTCCCGCCCATGTCCTTTTAAGATATTGCCCTGTAAGTCTTCTAGTAAAACTTGATATTTACCAGGATTTTCAGGGTCGATTCCAATAGGGGGAATATTTTTTAGATCTGCTTCGGTTAGTGGCATTGGTTAATACTGTCTAATTGTTTCTATGGATGTTGTTGGTTAGCTGATTTAGCCATTAGCCATTAGCCATTAGCTAGCTCTCAAGCTTGACCATTTTGGCGTGGGAAGGCTTACCGATGTCATTGAGATAGAACATCATGTAATATCCTGGGGGATAAAGATGGGAGTTAGTGGGGGCAGTAAACTCTAGAGATGAATCAGTGGTTAATTTGCTCGGTAATTCTACTAATCTTTGTCCGTAGTCAAAGGAGTGGGTAACAGCACCAAGTTTGTTTAGTACCAAAGAACCCTTTTCTGTGGCATTTTTTACAGCGATCGCATCTTGTTGACCGTATTTGAGCGTCTCTGGCGCACTAACTATTTCAGGACGTTGACCGGGTTTAAATAAGTAGGGGGGACTAAAGATTTCTCCTTGCCAGATTTCCGCAGGTACAAAGGGTTCTGAGTCTCCGTCGGCATAGTAATGTTGAGGATCTTGATAGAATGTAGCGAGATCGAACTTTTCAACTTCTCCTGATTTATTCTTTAATTCAGGAATACGGAAAAAAGTCTTAGGATCGCCCAGCACATCTACATGAATCGTGCCATCTTTTTCTACCGCAGCTCGATTCGCATTCCCCCCAATGACCAACACTCGACCATCGGGGAGTAAAACAGCCCCGTTATGGTAAAGTCTGGGGAATTTAGCAGGATTTAAGGATTTGGTTTTATAGCCTGCTAGTTTACTTTGATCGGGAGTTAACAACAGGGGTTCATAAACAGGCTGATACTCAGGAAATTGACCCCCATTAATGACCAAAATTTCTTGGTCGGGTAAGATAACAGCCTGTAAATTCGCTCTTGGTTGGGGGAGAAACTTAGAAAAGATTTCCCACTTGCCATTTTTGCTGCCGCTATGTTCGGGAGAAATCCAGTGTTGTAAGCTAGTTGCCACTCTAGAACCAGCAGGAAATCCAGCGGTTTTTCCTTCTCGTCCAAAGCTAATGCTGTTAGTGCCAATAATGCCACCAAACATCAATACTTCTTCGGAATTAGGAACTTGCAGGGCAGTACCATAAGCTTTTGAGGGTTCTTGGCGAGAGTCAGCAACGACAAAACTCACGGACAGTTCTCCTGACTCTGCCTCATCAATACTCATGATGTAGCTATTGGTGCTGAAGTGAGGTACTAAAACCCCTGCAATACCCGCATCGTCACCCGTAATCAGCAATCTGCCATCGGCTAAGGGGAAAATCCGCGGATAGAGATCGATGCTATCGTAAACATCTTCTTTTTCTACCTTGGTGTTAAAGGGACTATTTTCGACTTCCCTCAGATCGATGTATTGCAGCTTATTAGTTTCTGGATCGTAAATTTCCAGACTGGGATTAATTTGGTTGGGTTCGCCAAATTTTAGCCCCGAAAAAATCGCTACCTTACCATCACTCAAAGAAACTAGAGTAGGATACCAGCGACCATCTTTCATCTGTCCCAGGTTTTCCCATTTCCCTGTCTGCCAGTGGTAGATGTTTAACCATTTAGTTCCAGTGAAAGCACCTCCAGGATAGTAACGTCCTGTCCCACCAACAAATAAAACATCGCCGTTAGCTAACTGGACATGACCGCCACAAAAAAGATCGTTAGTTGTCTTATGTTTGAGTTCTTTGTCGTAGACTAAAGCAGGAGGGGAAGGAATCCGCTCAAATTTTCCCGTTACGGGGTCGAGCAACCCTGAATTATTGACGACATCGTAGTTAGTTAGATCGACACCTTCAATAAATTTATACTCGTCATTCTCTTTAACTAAAGTGCTGCGAAAACTACTGCCATTAACCATCAAGATTTTGCCATTGGGCAGCAGGGCAGTATGCACCGACTGAATGCGATCGCCTGATGGTGCTAGGGGAATCGTCTCCCATGCACCCATAGTTGTTTGATTATCTACAGCGATCGCCATTTCTGGTGTCAAAAATACAAGACTTACAGCGATCGCAAAGATGAGAAAAACAGAAACAATTCGCGATCGCCAATTTACAGATTTACTTCTCATAAGCATCTATAGTTTATGGGTAACAGGTAGATTAAAAGTCTTGAAGAAATTAGGTTCTAGACCATAGAGGAGAGGGGTAATTCATTTTCTGCTTCTACTCGGTTGTTAACTTCTGGAGCAAGATTGAGAATCTGCTTGAGTTCCTGTTGAGTTTTCTGAATCGCGGCATCAGCAATTTCATAGGCATTGGGGTAAGCATTGGGTTCATCTTCCCCAGGTATCCAAAATTTGCGTCGCGACAAACGGACTAAATCAACTAAACCTGGAATCGCATTAAACATCTCGATCGCGATCGGCCCTTGATAGACTTCTAAAATTGGTTCGAGGAATGATTTCCAAGGAATCCAGCTCTTATGAACGGCTCCACGATGAGGTGGTGAAACTTGAACATAATGAAGTCTTGACTGTCGCGCCAGTTCAGCCACCTGGGCTTTAAAGATCTCTGGACCATCTCCATCAAGGATTTCATGGGCGCAATCAATAATAACTCCCACCTGCTTGCTTTCTATCCCTGCCAGAAAATCTATCAATTGGGATAATTTGTTGGGACCTGGTGTCTCCCAATGGGTTATTGGTTCAATGGCTAACTTAACATTTTTCTTCTCTGCATATATACCTAACTCATTCAGAATAGGTTGAGCAGTTTGATAACGCACTGCTAATTCATCTTGTAGGCGATCGCTCCAAATAGGTTCGTTAGAGTCCGTAGTCGGAAAAACATTATAGGGAACAATGATCGGCCCCATCAGAATTTCACCCCTTAAAGCAGCAGTGATATCAACTCTGGATTTAAGGTATTCTAGACCTTGTTGTTGTTTTTGCTCATCTGGAGAACTAGGGTCACAACTTGCTGTCGCACCTACATTAGTGGTGAGTTTAACCTCTTCTAGTCCTTGAGAGTCTAGATAATGCCTTAAATCACTGTAGTTTTGGAGATCTTGGTGGTAATTTTGGGGTGAAGTAGGAGCAATGTGAAACTCAAAACCACTATAACCAAAGCTAGTCAACTGTTTAATATGCTTTACTACAATTTCCCGATAAGCTAAATCATCAGGTTTCATATCCGTGGAAAACTGAAAAAAGCTTAGATAAATATCGGGCAAAGATGTCGGTTTACTCATGTTCCTATTTCCGAATATGGCTAATGCTCAATGGTCAATAGATGGTGGGCAAAATATCAATGCTAAACAAACTATAGCGATTCTCATTTGAATGAGGTACAGTCTGATACCCTGGTTTTTGCTAATAGCTAATGGCTAATAGCTAATTGGGGCGTACCTCACTAATTTGAGAAAGGCTATATCTCAGAAACCAAGTTTGCCCACCCTAAGATGCTCAATGTTTAATGACTATGACTAATAGCCTTTGCCTGTCAGCCAAGGAATCAAGCCTTCAGGATCGTCTACGATCGCTTTGGGATCAAACATGGGCCAAACATAGACAATTCCCTGTTCGTCCAGACGGAAAAAGTTATTCAGGGTGTAGAGTGTTCCTTTTGTAGTCTTCATTTGCCACACCCCGCTAGCAGTGGGATAGTCTACCGTAGTGGAGAGAATATTTACTTCCGTTACGCGAGTTGAAACATCACTGACAAAATTTGTTACTGCTTCCACCCCATCAAAAGTCTTTTGACTAATGGGACTGAGAAACTGAATATTGGAAGAGAATTTTACTTGAGAAAAATCACCAGTCTTAAAAGCCTTGAAGTAAGTTTCAAGGATCTCACGGTATTGTTCTTTGTCCATTGTTGGCGTTGCTAGCATAATTCCAAATTAGATAGGTTTGTTATTCCAAATTTGACGGTCAATTTTCCAGACACCCTGCACTTTTTTCATTAACCACAGGGCACGAAACTTAGCTTGTTTAGTTGCACTACCATCATTGGGATAGATAGTTGCAATAGAAGTCCCGATCACATAACCAAAATCACCCATCACTTCAATCTCATCAGCGGTAAAGATCGGATCGATATCTTGGTTTGCTACCTGATCGCTAAATCCTGCGATAATATCGGCTTTACCGCGACAATCTGGTACGTTGGGCGCCATCCAGAGGGCATCCTCCGTAAACATCTCGCCGTAACCTTGCAGATTTTTAGTTCTTACGTTGTCCCCATAGACTTCTTCAAATACTTTTCTGATCTCTTCGCGATCCGTAGGGTACGCGGATGCGTAATCGCTTTTATCCATAATCAACTTTCATACTCAGCAGGATTACATAATTAGCCATTAGCCATTAGCCATTCGTGACAAGTTAAGGCTGTGTGTTGTTTGTCAATTGGTTTATAGCTCTTAGCTCTCAGCTTTTGAACTATTTTTCATGAAGAATAGCTATTTAGAAGCGATACCTACGGCTAGCTTCGCAATCGCCATAGAAATTTTTCATCAACCATATTTAGTTTTATCTAAAACAAAAAGACACTATCTGTAGTAGTTGACTAAAACTATTTTTTCTTAACTTGTCACCAATGGCCATTAGCTATTAGCAAATTACAAACCAGTCTCTTGACGTAGATAGTTGCGCGCCATTAACGCATACTGTAAGGGATTTGCTTTATTAGGGTCTTGTTCTGCTTCTACTACTAACCATCCTTCATAGTTGGCGTTCGCCAGTTCTGCCAAGATAGGCTTGAAGTCAATGATCCCTTCTTTATCCCCAGGAACAGTAAAAGAACCCTCTCTAATGGAATCTAAAAAGCTAAGTCCCTGTTTAATTGAGCTATCTAATACCTTCTTACGAATATTTTTTAGGTGAACGTGCTTAATGCGATCGCCATATTTCTTAGTTACAACTAGAGGATCGACTCCTGCATAGTAAAGATGACCAGTATCGAGGAGTAGTTTTAAATAATCAGGATTAGTCCCCGCCATGAGGCGATCTATATCCTCTAGAGTTTCGACTCCTGTTCCCACATGGGGGTGATAACATAGTTGCATTCCTGCATCGTGTGCTTCTTTACCAAGCTCATTTAACCCTGTAAGCAGCATTTCCCATTGGCGATCGCTGTAAATTGGTCTATTTGGTAAAGGTGCAATGGGCTGTTGATGAACTGCATCACCCAATTCAGCTACCACAATGGTGTTGCCACCAATAGCTTTCATAAACTCTAGCTGTTGCTTAAAGATTTTCTTACTGTCTTCAGCATCGTCAATGGTGAAGTAAGTCCCCACCCAAGGTTCGGAAATAGTAAAATCTCGCAGCTTTAGCTCTTGTTTTAAAGTTTCCATGTCTTGAGGATATTTCCCCGACATTTGTGAACCTTTAAACCCAGCTAATGCCATTTCACTTAGAATCTGGCGATAAGAAATAGGCGGGACAAGGTCAATACTAGGATCGTCACTATTACTCCAGCCTGTAGGAGTAATCCCTAAACGAACTTTTTGCGGATCGAATATAGCCGATTTATTTGCAGAGGCAACTAACGACACCAAACTAGAGTTATTTTCAATGACTCCAGCATTAGCAGGTAATTCTATAGTCAAATTAATCGTTGTTAATAATACTAATACACAAATTAGTAACCAACTAATTTTTTTTAACATAAGTAAATTCAGAAAATATTGTCAGTATTATTAGCTTTATTTGCTTGTAACTTTTATGTAACTCTTAATATTTTAAAAAGATTATAATTACAAACGCTTCCTAAAAATAATAAGCTCAAAGCCTATTTTTACCCTCAGTATTATTACCGAAAGCTAGTTTTAATTAAATTTAATATATTTTTCATTATTGAATAATAACTACTGTGCCTACAGTATTGATATCGAGCAAAACCATGGTAAAAGGGTGCTTCAAAAGATTATAAAAGCTAAAATACTTTTATTTTAAGCAGTTTTTATTTTATTACTTTTTATGAATTATCAAATTAGGATATCGAGATCAACTTGCTAGTTTTGAAAATACAGGTTAACAATATAAACATCTAGTAGTAATTAATCAAAATATTTTCGACTACCTTTTTAGTTACTTAAATAAAAAGAGTTATTTCATAGACAGATTAATCTCTTACATAGTAATAGCTTCAATAGATTTACTTACTTGAGCCTATTTATAAGCCTTGAGCTTCCAATATTTCCAGATTGAATTGATAACTTTTAGAGAGTAAAGTATGAGCCAAAAACAGACAAGTGTGCAATTAGTCGATCTTCAAACTGTTGCCAACACTACTTACGATGTTGTTATTGTCGGAGCAGGAATAAGTGGGGCGGTAGTTGCCAAAGAATTGAGTGAGCAAGGAAATCAGGTTTTAATTTTGGAAGCCGGATCTTACAAAGATTTAACTCTGGCTGGTTTTCAGAGCTATGTTAATACTTTTTATACGGCGGTAGAAAAAGATAATAATGCCCCTTTTCCGAGAAATCCTAATGCTCCTAGTCCCAGGAGTCCTGATGTTAGTAAGCTAATTCCCGGTCAAACCGATGCCAGGAACTATCTAGTGCAGCAAGGTCCCTTAGCCTTAGATAGCTCCTACACTAGAGTTACTGGGGGGACAACGATGCATTGGGAAGGAAAGACGCCTCGAATGATTCCAGATGATTTCAAAACGCGTACTCTTCATGGTCAAGGATTGGATTGGCCAATGGAATATGACGAGATTATGCCTTATTACCGGATAGCGGAAAATGAGCTGGGGATATCAGGGAGTGTTGAAGATCAAAAAGCGATCGGCGTGCCATTTAAAGAAGGCTATGTTTACCCGATGCAAAACATGCCTCCTTCTTATTTAGATCAGAAAGTAGCTGAAAAATTGGATGACACGAAAATAGAACTCAACGGCGAAACTTATCAGCTTGAAGTTAAAACTTTCCCTCAAGCTCGTAATGGTGTTCCTCATCCTGATTACAATCAGGGCAAGGGTTTTATTCCCGATAAGCTAACCAGTGTTCATCCTGTTGAGTATGGAGAACGTTGCCAGGGTAATGCTAACTGTACTCCTCTTTGTCCTGTACAGGCAAAGTATGATGCTCGCCGAACTTTGGGCAAAGCTTTTCGCACTAATCGAGTTCATCTGCTGTCTCAGGCGGTAGCTTCTAAAATTGAAATCAATTCTGAAAATGGTCATGTTACCGCAGTTCAGTTTAAGCACTATCAAGACTCAGATTCTCCTCAGCATACAACGGCAACCGCCAAAGGTCGTCTTTTTGTCATCGCTGCTAATGCGGTAGAAAATGCCCGATTGCTGCTAGCTTCGGGAATCAAAAGTACTAGCGGCTTAGTTGGTAAAAACTTGATGGATCATCCCTACATGCTTGCGTGGGGATTGATGCCTAAAGCTACAGGAACAATGCGAGGTCCAATTTGTACTTCTGGGATTAGTGCTTTTCGTCAGGGTAGTTTTCGTAATCAGCAAGCTGCTTTTGCGATCGATATTCATAATGATGGCTGGGGTTGGGCTACTGGTTCTCCCTATAGTGAAGTGCTTGATATTGTTAATAACAAAAATAAGTATGGACAAGAACTACGCCAAGAATTGATTAGCCGCATCTCACGACAGCTATTATTAGCATTTATGATTGAGTTACCCGCAGATCCGAGCAACCAGATCGCAATCGATCCTAAATATACAGATCGTCTGGGTAATTATCGTCCCCTAGTTTCATTTAACGTCCCAGATTACTGTCGCCAAACATTTGCTTACGCTCGACATGTTTCTCGTTTAATTTTCCAACGTACTGGAGCAGAAGATTGCACCCATTACGACCCCACAGATTACGGATATTTTACCTATAAAGGCGAAGGATATACCTTCAAGGGCGGGAATCATTATGCAGGGACTCACGTAATGGGAACAAATAAACATAATTCTGTGGTGGACAAATATCAACGTTCTTGGGATCATAAAAATCTTTATTTGGTGGGTGCAGGTAGTATGCCTACTATTGGTACTTCCAATACAACTTTGACCCTCGCCGCCCTTTGTTTCATTAGTACTGAACAGATGATGAAGGATTTGAAATCTCAGGAATTGAGACATGCGGTGGTTTAGGACGCTGCTTATTTAATATATGACGGACAAAGTGTTTTTGTTCGTAACCCTTCGGGTTCGGGCGCATTTCCTCGCGCGATGCGTAGCGAGTCCTTTAGGGTCTTACGCCGCCTATCACGGATACCGCTGAGTCCTATGTCCTTCGGACACGCTGCGCGAACGGACTTGCTTCGCAAACGCATAACGCGGGGTCGCCCTCACTATTAGCTATTAGCTATTAGCTTTTTTAATTCGATTGATATCTGATAGTTTCAAAAATCCTAGATTCGAGAATCTTCACCACAATTACCAGGAGTAAAACCATGACTGCAACTTCTTTGCAAAATGATTTGATTAAAACCGTCGACCATCTGCACTTCTATTTGAAGCAAGCAATGATGATCGAGCATGCGACACTGCCTCCGTACATCACCGCACTGTATTCTATGAAGCCGAATACAAACCTGGAAGCGTTTCATATTCTACGTGCGGTGGCGGTAGAAGAAATGCTCCACTTAACATTAGCTGCTAATGTTTTTAATGCGGTGGGGGGAGAGATTAAATCGGTTTTTACCAACCCAGATTTTATTCCTCAATATCCAACTTTTCTGCCCACTGGCGAAACTGACTTTAAAGTTGGCTTGAACAAGTTTTCGCGAGATACGGTCAAAACCTTTTTAAAAATTGAACGAGCCAACGAAGTGGATAAAGGTCAGCCATTGGTAGTGCCACGCAAAACTACTAATAATTTACTCACTATTCATAATCGTGAGCCACATTACAGCTTCTATAGCATTGGGCAATTCTATGCCGAAATAATTCGGGGGCTACATGCGCTGTATGCAGAAATGGGAGACGATCTCTTTTGTGGCGATCTCTCTAAGCAAGTTACGCCTGAATATTACTACGATGGTGGCGGTGAGATTATCCCCGTTACCGATCTTCCCTCAGCAATTCGCGCTTTGAGAGAAATTCAAGAACAAGGAGAGGGTTCAGGTAAAGAACGGATCTATGATGGCGATCGAGAACTGTCTCATTTTTACCGTTTTCAACAGTTGTTATTAAATGACGATGGCGATGAGAATTACGGTCAATACTATGTTGTCAATGAAGATGAACCAGAAAAATCAGATCGACCAGGTTATCCAAGTGGTGGCAAATTTAAGGTTGATTGGGACGCTGTTTATCCCATCAAAGATAACGTTAAGTTAAGCGATTATCCTGAAGGCTCGGAAGTATATGAGGCAGCCCAAGAATTTCAGTCTGCCTACAGTAAGTTTCTAGCACAGATTGAATTTTCATTTAATGGTCATCCCGAAAAGTTACTTCCCGCAGTGGGTGGCATGTTCCATCTTAAATATCAGGCAGAACGTTTGGTTAAAAATCCGATTCCCGGAATCGATGGTGTTCATGCTGCACCAGTCTATAGAGTGGACTAAAGATTTTAGGGGGAGAGGTAATAAGTAATAGGTTTAACCTTTTCCCCAACCTTATTAGTAAACGATCTTGGTCAACCGAAAATTATTGGGATAGGAATAATTTATCTATTGCAGTAGCAAAAGATAAACCTTCAGATTGATTAATAGTTCGGAATTTTTTATGGAGGAAAATTATTAATGAGTATTGATAGATCACAATTGATGAAACATTTTTTAGATTTTTCTGTGGTTGTCACAGGATTCTCTAAATTCAATTTACAGGGAACAGATCAGGTTGCTGCCTACTATGCAACTATCGAAAAAGTTGTAGGTGATGAAATATTGGCGGAGTTACTACGAACTTTTCATCGTCTAGCCGAACAAGCTACTGGCAATCAGTTGATTATGGATCGAGGAATGCGCACTGATATCTTTGGTTCGGAAAAACTAGGGCCAATTGCCCGTAACATTATCAAACTATGGTATGTGGCTACCTGGTATCAACTGCCTCAATCATGGCGAGACAATTTTGGTGTCAAAGAAAACGATGTCACTTTTGTTGTTAGTCCCCAAGCCTATCCTGAAGGGCTTTTATGGCCAGCTATTGGAGTTAATCCTCCCGCAGCCAAAGCACCAGGGTATGGCACTTGGAGTAGCCCACCTGTAATCACTCTCCGTTGAATCAAAGCAAGTAATTAAAACTTGCGATCGCGTAGCGGAGGCTTCGCCTCATCGCACTTTAAAAACATCAATTATCAAGTAAATCAAACATGATCATACAATCCTGCTTTCGTTACCTATCTGCTATTATCGTCTCGATTATTGTTAGCTTCAGCATATTTGCTTTACCTGCACAGGCATATATTCAGAGCGATCTCGATTATTTGCAGGAAACCAATAAATGTAACTATTGCGATCTCTCAGAAGCTAATTTATCCCACGCCGATTTGTATGGTAGTTCCCTGATTGGAACAAATCTCTCGGGGGCAAATCTCTCCAATGCACTCTTAAATGAAGCTGAGTTAAAAGCAGCAAATCTATCAGGGGCAAATTTAGCTGATGCGATCCTGATGGGTGCAACTTTGACTCAAGCTGAGTTAACTCATGCCGATCTTTCTCATGCTATTTTATATAACGTGGTTATGAATGATGCCAATTTGCTTGGGGCAAATTTAGCCCAAGCAGATCTAACCTCGGCTATTCTTTCTAATACCAATCTGACGAATGTTCCTGCCGAATCAGCCAAACTGATCAAAGCCATCTTATCCCACGCCAATTTATCGGGAGCAAATTTTGCTCAGGCGGATATCCGCAATGCTAATTTAAAGGATGCCAACTTAGATCATACTAATCTAGCTGGGGCAGACCTCTCTGGGGCAACCATGCCTGATGGAACTATTCATCGTATCAATAGCTTTGATAGATAAAACTACTCGCAGCATATCGGGGAGATGAGTTTCAATTAGGGTGGTGATAGCGATGCTGGTGGTCTAGAAGTAATTGATGTTGAAGCCGATAGCGAGACTGTAGGAGTAAAGTAATATCTTCAGTGATTTGAGAAATTTCTTGAAAAACTTCAAACAATCTGCAATAATACATATTGGCAAGGAAATAACACAACCTAAACGGATTGTGTAGTAACAGTCCTCCAGGACTTAGTTCAAATGCGGGTGTAGCTCAGTGGTAGAGCGTCACCTTGCCAAGGTGAATGTCGCGCGTTCGAATCGCGTCACCCGCTTGAGTTAATACGTAAGTCTCTCAGTAGGTTCAGCTTCTGCTTTGGCGGTTTGGTAATTCCAATACTGACATCAAATCGACACCAAAACAAGATTATTCTGAGTGGGTTAAAGATTGTGGGCATTGGTGACAAGTTAAGAAAAAGTACAATCTGTCAAGTGCAGTCAAATTAGGGAGTGTGAGAATTTTAAACTAGGCAGTGGAAATAAATTTGGTTAAAGCGATCGCGAGCAATAAAAT